>JAIRLA010000132.1 GCA_031259795.1 Azoarcus sp. | reverse complement strand
CGCTGGCGGGCAAGAGCGCCAAGATCGACTATGCCAAGGCCCAGGCCGAACTGGCCGAAGCCGTTGCGCAGATCCATGCCATCGAGAGGCTGCGCAAGCGCACGCACTGAAAAACCGCCCTGGCATTGCCAATCGGAAAGCCGGGGCCGCCGCGCCGTACTCCAGGAAAGCCCCGCCTGAATCAACCATCATTGCGCGCGCGGCGAAGCAATCCAGGCGGCCCTTCCGGAAGCCCTCCCCCTTCGTCATTGCGAAAACCTCCCACCTCGTCATTGCGAGGGCCGCAGGCCCGTGGCAATCCAGTTCGTTTCATCCGGCGCGCAGCGCCGCTGATTTGAACCACCGCATGGATTACCGCGTCGATGCGCTTCTCGTGATGGCGGGGTGGAAGCAATGACGGAGAGGAAGGATTGTCGCGGCGGCGTATGCGTGGTTTCGGCTACCCTTGGCATGGCAAGCAGGAATCCCGCCTCCCCTGATCGACTTCGTAAACATCCGCGAATCCCGCGATGCCTGAACGGCATTCCATCCCGCCGGAAGTTTTGTGTACCATGAACAGGCGGTGATGGCTTTTGGATTTGCCGCTCTTTCTTCTTTTGTCCCCGATTTTCCCAGGAGGATGCTATGACGAAAAAATTTTACCGGCTTTCTGTGCCTTGTCTGTGCGTGGGGTTCGCCCTGAGTGCGGCGGCGTTCGCGCAAGGCGGTTTCGTCGGACCGTCGGCGGTTCCCGAGGCGAAGACCGTGAGTGAGGCCAAGAGTCTGCCCGATGACGCGAAGGTGACTTTGCGGGGCAATATCGTGCGCGGGCTGGGCGACGAAAAATACCTTTTCCGGGACGCTACCGGGGAAATCGTCGTCGAGATCGACGATGATCTTTGGCGCGGACGAACAGTCGAGGCCAAGGATACCGTCGAGATTCGCGGCGAGGTCGACCGGGATTGGACGGTTTCCGTCGAAATCGAGGCCGGTTCGATCCAGAAGCTGTGAGCTTGCCGCCACCCCGCCTGGTCCGGCCTTTCGCCCGATCCTCGCCAGCCATCTGGCGTTCCTCCTCACCGGCGGGGGGCTCCTTTTGCTGTTGGGCTTTCTTTTCGCGGCTCGCCCTCTTTTTCCACAACCGGGAATTGATTGGAGAGGCGAGCGCCAGCGTCCTTCTTGAAGCCTTTTTCCAGAGAACAGAAAAATTTGCGGCTGCGCCGGGAAAAGGCATGGATTGCCACGGGCCTGCGGCCCTCGCAATGACGAGAGGGGGAGGCTTTCGCAGTGACGATGGTGGACGGCTTTCGCTTTCGACGAAGTCTCCCGATGGATTCCCCTTCCCCGATCAGCGGCTCAGCCGGTAAGCCAGCAGGCCCAGCCATTCATGCAGCGCGTACCAGCCCGCGGTCGATGAACTCGGGCCGGGCATTGCCGGCCAGGATTCGTCGAGCTGGCCGCCCAGCCATGCCGTTGGCGCGGCGGTCACGGCGAGTCCATGCGATTCGAATTCGCTGCGGGCGCGCTTCATGTGGGCGGCGTGGGTGACGAGGATAATGCGCTGGATGCCGGCGGTCTTGAGCAGGGCGGCGCTGTTGCGGGCATTCTGGCGCGTGTCGAGCGAGGCGCTCTCGCTCCATTGCACCGGAACCCTGAAGTCTTCCTCCAGCGCCTCCTTCATCAATTGCGCTTCGGGCGTCCTGCCGCGGGTCGCGCCGCCGCTGACCAGCACGGGCAGGCCCGTGCCGCGCGCCAGCCGCGCACCATAGCGCAGGCGTTCGAGAGTGAAACGATTGACCGTATCGCCGTTATATTCCGGCGCGTTGGCGCTGCGCCCGCCGCCAAGGATCACGATGGCTTGCGCCTCCCCGGCGTCGGCGATCCGGAATGGCGCTTCCGGTTCGAGCGGCGCCAGCATGCCGTCGACCGCGGGCGGACTGATCGCCAGTACGCCAATGACGACGCCTCCCCAGGCGAGGATGAAGCCGCCGCGCCAGCGCCGCCAGATGAAAATCAGTCCGATGAAAACGAGGACAAAAGGCAGCAGCGGCGGCAAGACCAGCGCCGAAACGAATTTTTTCAGCCAGAAAAGAAAAAGGGGCAAGGTGAGTTCCATACGGTTCTGTTTGTCCGGAAAGAGCATGGCAAGTATTATCGGCGCATCCCGCCACAAAGCAGTACAGGAAACAATGATTCAGTGTATGTGTGAAGTCATTCCATATTTCCCCGGCGCCGCTCTGTCCCGCCCGTCCGCGAGGGGCGCGCCATGACGCGGCAGTTGCTCTGGAGCCTGATCGCGCTGTTGATGGTCTATGGCGGCTGGCAGTTTTTCCGCGCCTTGCGCGCCGCGCCCCGCCGCCGCGCGGCGTCCTTGTCTGGCGGCGGCGCGGGAGGCGCGCCGGACGATCTGGATGACGATCTGTTCGATTACGCCCCCGTGCCAGCGGCCGGTCTTTCCGCCGCCAACGCGGCGGACGGGGCGGCGATCCGCGCCGATGACGAGGCGGATGGCGACGCGGATGACGACGCGCCGCCGGCCGCCGCGCCCGAAAAGAACGCCGCCGGCCTGTTCGCGCTCGAACTGGACGTACAACATCTGCGGCGCGAAATCCAGGGATTGCGGGAAGCGTTCGACGACCAACAGGAAGACATCGACGCCTTGCGCGCGCAAGTGGAAAATCTGCTGGCCCGCGCCGCGCCCGCGATGGCGGCGGAGCCGGGCGCTTCGCCCGAATACGACGAGGCGCTGGCGCTGGCGCGGCGCGGCGCGATGTCCGACGAAATCGCCGCGCGCTGCGGCATCACCCGCGCCGAAGCCGACCTGGTCACATCGCTGGCCGCGCATGACCCGCGGCGGGAACCGACAGGAGGAACGCCATGACATGGGAAGAACAGATCGCGCCCGCCGCCGATCCGCGCCGGGAAGCGTTGGTGCGCGCGGGGATCGCCGTGGCGCTGGCGCTGGCGTTGCTGCTGGCGCTGCTGTGGTACGAAGACGGCGAAGCGCCCGCGCCGCCCGCCCGGCCCGCGCAGGAGATTCCCGCGTCGCAGATTCCCGCGCCGGACATCGCTGCCCCGCCGCCAACGTCCGCGCCGGACATCCTTCTCCCGGAAGCGCCCGTCGAGGCGGAGACCGCGAGCGCCGCCGCGTCCGGCGGCGAAACGGAGCGCGCCCCGGAAGAATCCGGCCAGGAAACCGGCGCCGCCGCGCCACAACCGCCGTTGCCGGACGGCTATCTGGTGCAGCTTGGCGTGTTCGGTTCCATGGACAATGCCGAGAGCTTGCGCAAGAATGCCAAGGCGCTTCACCTCCCCGCCCATCTCCAGACGCGGGTCGTGGTGGGGCCGTTCCGCAGCAAGCGCGAGGCCGAAGCGGCAAGGGAGCGCCTGAAAAGCGTCAGCGAAGGCATCATCCTGCCGCCGCGCCATTCCGGCGGCGCGGCGCGGCGGGCAAAGTGACCCGTCCGCGCGGCGGGCCGTTCAACTGATTGATGATGAGAGGGCACACATGAAAATAGAAAGTCCTGTACTGGGCGCGGTCGAAATATCCGACGACAAAGTAATCGAATTCCCGCAAGGGCTGCCCGGATTCGAGCAACTGCGCCGTTTCGTGTTCATACACGAAGAAGGCGGCGAAAGCGGCGTCTTCCTGCTGCAAAGCGTAGACGACGCCAACATCGCCTTCTCGGTCACCGGGCCGGAGCGGCTCGGCATCACCTACGAACTCCCGCTTTCGGACGCGGAAGTGGCGGTCCTGGAACTCTCCAGACCGGAAGACGCCGTGGCGGCCGTCATCGTCCGCAAGGACGACGACAAAGACGACAAAGTCCCGGCCAATGCCGGCCTGCGCGCCAACTTCATGGCGCCGCTGCTCATCAATATCGGCGCGCGGCGCGGCCTGCAAAAAATCATCGACAAAGCGGGCTACGACATCATCCTGCGCGTGCGCGGCTGAAGCGCGCACGCCGCTCACCGGGGCGCGATATTCTCGCGCCCCTTTCCTTTCTCCCCCTTTCCCCGGGAATTCCGCATGAGCCGCAAAATCATCTCCACGCCGCGCGCCCCCGCCGCCATCGGCGCCTATTCGCAAGCCGTACAAATCGGCGACACCCTCTATTGCTCGGGCCAGATCGGGCTGGAGCCGGCATCCGGACAACTGGCCGAAGGCTTCGAAGCCCAGACCATCCGCGTATTCGAGAACCTGAAAGCCGTGGCCGAAGCCGCCGGCGCTTCGCTCTCCCAGGCCGCGCGGGTCACGATCTACCTCACCAACCTCGCCCACTTCGCCAAAGTCAACGAAATCATGGCGCGCTACTTCATCGAGCCTTACCCGGCGCGGGCGACGGTCGGCGTCGAAGAATTGCCCAAGGGCGCGCTGGTCGAAGCCGACGCCATCCTCGCGCTCGACTGAACCCCCCCGTGCCCTCCGCCGCGCGCGCGCCCGCCCGCGCCCCCGTCCGTGCCTCCGGCATTGCACGGCTGGCCCGCTGAAGGCAGCCGCCAGGCGGGGCTGTTGGCCCGGCTCGACATCCACGAGCCGGAAGACCTCATCGTCCACCTGCCCCTGCGCTACGAAGACGAAACCCGCCTGACCCCCATCGCGCAAACCCGGCCCGGCGAAACAGCGCAAATCGAAGGCGAAGTCATCTCCTGCGAAATCACACAACCGCGCCGGCAATTGCGCGCGCGCGTGCGCGACGACAGCGGCGGCGAAATGATCGCGCGCTGGATCAACTTCTACGCCTCACTGCAAAAACAACTCGCGCCCGGACGGCGGCTGCGCCTCTTCGGCGAAGTCCGCGACGGCTTCTTCGGCATCGAAATGGTGCACCCCCGCCTGCGCCCGGTCGAAAAAAACGAAGCGCTGCCGCAAACCCTGACCCCCGTCTACCCCACGACCGCCGGGCTTGGACAAGCGGCACTGCGCCGCCTGATCGGCCTCGCCCTGGAAAACCTCCCGCTGGACGACCCCCTTCCCGCCGCCATCCGCCGCCGGCTCGATCTGCCCGGCTTCGCCGAAGCGATCCGCCTCCTGCACCGCCCCCCGCCCGAGATCGACGCGCGCGCCCTCGAAACGCGCGCCCACCCCGCTTGGCGGCGCATCAAATTCGACGAACTCCTCGTACAACAACTCTCGCTGCGCCGCGCCTACAACGCCCGCCGCCTCCACCAGGCCGTGCGCCTCGCCCCGCAAGGCACGCTGACCCGCGCCCTGCTCGAACACCTGCCCTTCACCCTCACCGCGGCGCAACGCCGGGTCACGGAAGAAATCGCCGTCGACCTCGCCGCGCCGCACCCCATGCAACGCCTCCTGCAAGGCGACGTCGGCAGCGGCAAAACCATCGTCGCCGCCTGCGCCATGCTCCAGGCCGCCGAAAACGGCTGGCAAGCCGCCCTCATGGCCCCCACCGAAATCCTCGCCGAACAACACCACCGCAAACTCGGCGCCTGGCTCGCCCCGCTCGGCATCGACATCGCCTGGCTGGCGGGCAACCGCAAAAAGCGCGCCCGCGCCGCCGAACTCGAACGCCTGCGCAGCGGCGAATGCCTGCTCGCCGTCGGCACCCACGCCCTCATCGAAGACCCCGTCGACCTGCCCCGCCTCGCCCTGGCCGTCATCGACGAACAACACCGCTTCGGCGTGCGCCAACGCCTGGCCCTGCGCGAAAAAGGCGCCTCCGGCGCGCGCCCCCACATGCTGATGATGTCGGCGACGCCGATCCCGCGCACCCTGGCGATGACCCACTACGCCGACCTCGACATCTCGCTGCTCGATGAATCGCCGCCCGGCCGCACGCCCGTGCGCACCCGCTTGGCATCCACCGCGCGCCGCGGCGAAATCATCGCCCGCCTGAAAACAGCCTGTCTTGCGGGGCGGCAAGCCTACTGGGTCTGCCCGCTGATCGAAGAATCGGAAGCCCTGCAACTGAAAACCGCGCTCGAAACCCGGGAAACCCTGGAAACAGCCCTGCCGGAGCTGCGGATCGGCCTCATCCATGGCCGCCTCAAAAGCGAAGAAAAAGCCGCCGTGATGGCCGCCTTCGCCGCGGGCGAACTACACATCCTGGTTGCCACCACCGTCATCGAAGTCGGCGTAGACGTCCCGCGCGCCAGCCTGATGATCATCGAGCACGCCGAACGCTTTGGCCTCGCCCAACTGCACCAACTGCGCGGCCGGATCGGGCGCGGCGCGGCGCGCTCGACATGCATCCTCATATACGGACAACCCCTGTCGGAAGCCGCGCGCGCGCGCCTCAAAGTCATCTACGAACAAAACGACGGCTTCGCCATCGCCCGCGAAGACCTGCGCATCCGCGGCCCCGGCGAATTCATCGGCGCGCGCCAAAGCGGCCTGCCGCTACTGCGCTACGCCGACCTCGACACCGACGCCGAAATGATCGAAACCGCACGAGAACTGGCGGAAGAACTCCTCGCCACCGCGCCGCAAGCCGCCGACAAACTGCTGGCGCGCTGGCTCGGCGGGCGCGAAGCCCTGCTGCGCGCCTGACGCGGCCCGGCATGAACAAGGATCCATTCCAACAGGCCCGCCTTGAACCGCCGCATGAATGGCAAAAAGATATTGAGAAAGGCTACACTGTCACACTTTTCCGCCAGCGCCCCGCCATGAACCATGAACTCACCGCCGCCTTCCTATGATTCCAGCTACAAAGCGCTTTTCACCTGTCCGGAACTGGTGCGCGACCTGTTGCGCGCCTATGTGCCCGGCAAATGGCTCGAACGCGCCGACTACGCCAGCCTGAAGCGGATCAACGCCAGTTACGTCGCCAGGAGCGACAAGCAACGCCACGACGACATGGTATGGCGCATCAATATCGGCGGGCAATGGGTGTGGGTCTACATCCTGCTCGAATTCCAGAGCGAATCCGATCCCTGGATGGCGGTGCGCATCATGCAGTACGTCAGCCTGCTTTCGGAACA
>JAIRLA010000092.1 GCA_031259795.1 Azoarcus sp. | reverse complement strand
GGACCGCCGTCTGGATGGTCATGTGCAGCGATCCGGCGATGCGCGCGCCTTTCAGGGGCTGGCTGCGGGCGTATTCTTCGCGGATGGCCATGAGGCCCGGCATTTCGGTTTCGGCGATGCCGATTTCTTTGCGGCCCCATCCGGCTCGGGCGAGGTCGGCGACGATGGGGTTGGGGGATGCGGCCATGGCGGGATTCCTTCGAGGCGATGGCCGGAGACGGCGACAGGAGGCGCATGGCGCGCGCCCCGCCCCGTGTCCGGCAAGGGTTGTCGGGGCGAGCGCCGTTGCAGCCGGGCCGCCCGCCCGCAGGGGCGGCGGCCCGCCTCCGAGCCTGGGATTCCTGGAAACCTCGCAGCGCTCCTCGGAGAGGGGGGGATTATAGGGGCGGGCGGGCGGCCTTGTCACGGGCGGAATCGGAACGAGGGTGCAAATCCGGTAAGATTCTCGCTTTCGCGCTGCGCGCTTTTTTCCGCCTGGACCATGTCGCCGAGCAAACCTACTTTCCAGCAAGTCATTCTTACGCTCCAGCGCTTCTGGGGCGAGCGCGGTTGTGTGTTGTTGCAGCCGTTCGATCTCGAGGTCGGCGCGGGTACTTCGCATACCGCGACGTTTTTGCGCGCGATCGGCCCCGAGCCGTGGAACGCCGCTTATGTGCAGCCTTCGCGCCGCCCCGGGGACGGGCGTTATGGGGATAATCCCAACCGGCTCCAGCATTATTATCAGTTCCAGGTGGTGTTGAAGCCTTCGCCGCTGGATATCCAGGAGTGGTATCTCGATTCGCTGCGCGCGCTGGGCATCGATCCGCGCGCGCATGATGTCCGTTTTGTCGAGGATGATTGGGAGAATCCCACTCTCGGCGCGTGGGGGTTGGGTTGGGAGGTGTGGCTCGATGGCATGGAGGTGACGCAATTCACTTATTTCCAGCAGGTCGGCGGTCTCGATTGCCGCCCGGTGCTGGGCGAGATTACTTATGGTCTCGAACGGCTGGCGATGTATTTGCAGGGGGTGGAGAATGTTTATGACCTGGTGTGGGCGGCCGCGCCGGAGGGCGCCAGGGTCACGACTTATGGCGATGTGTTTCACCAGAATGAGGTCGAGCAGTCGGCTTACAATTTCGAGCGCTCGAACGCCGATTTTTTGTTTTCGCTCTTTTCCGGTTTCGAGTCCGAGGCGCGGCGCGTCATGGAGGCCGGGCTGGCGCTGCCGGCTTATGAGCTGGCGCTCAAGGCGGCGCATACGTTCAATTTGCTCGATGCGCGCGGGGCGATTTCGGTGACGGAGCGCGCGGCGTACATTGGCCGTATCCGGGCGCTGTCGCGCGCGGTGGCGCAGGCGTATTTCGCCTCGCGCGAGGCGCTGGGCTTTCCGATGCTCGCTAGGGAGGCGGCGTAGATGGATAGGGCGACGTTGCTTGTCGAGCTGCTCACCGAGGAGTTGCCGCCGAAGGCGCTGGCGCGCTTGGGCGAGGCGTTCGCCGCGCAGGTGGCGGCGGGGTTGCGCGCCAGGGGGCTGGCCGCCGAGGGGGCGGCGGTGCGCGATTTCGCCAGTCCGCGCCGTCTGGCGGTGACGGTGGCGGAGGTCGCCGCCGAGGCGGCGGCCAGGGAGGTCAGCGAGAAGTTGATGCCGGTGGCGGTGGGGCTGGAGGGCGATGGCCGGCCGAGCGCGGCGCTGCAAAAGAAGATGGCGGCGAAGGGGATTCCGCCCGAGGCGGCGGCGCGCTTCGAGCGCCGCGGCGATGGCGGGACGGAGATGTTGTTTTATACCGCCGTCGCGCCCGGGGCGCGGCTGGACGATGTCCTGGCGGAGATTGTCGCCGGGGCGGCCAAGGCGCTGCCCATCCCCAAGGTGATGCGCTGGGGGGCGGGCGAGGTGACTTTCGTGCGTCCGGTGCATCGCCTCGTCATGGTGCATGGCGACAGGGTCGTGCCGGGACGCGCGCTCGGTCTGGAGGCCGGGCGGGTCACGCGCGGGCACCGTTTCATGGGCGAGGGCGAGGTGAGTATCGCCCGCGCCGATGATTATGAGGCGGCGCTGCGCGACAGGGGCATGGTCATCGCCGATTTCCGCTTGCGCCGCGCCGATATCGCCGCGCAGTTGCGGGAGGCCGCCGCGCGGGAGGGGGCGCGGCTGGAGACGGAGGCCGCCGGTTATGCCGGCTTGCTCGATGAGGTGACGGCGCTGGTCGAACATCCCACGGTCTACGCGGGCGAGTTCGAGGCCGAATTCCTCGCCGTGCCGCAGGAGTGCTTGATTCTGACCATGCGCGCCAACCAGAAGTATTTTCCGCTCTTCGATGAGGCGGGACGGCTGAAGAACCGTTTTCTCATCGTCTCCAATATGCGTCTCGATGATCCGGGCAATATCGTGCGCGGCAATGCGCGCGTTGTGCGGCCCCGGCTGGCGGATGCGCGCTTTTTCTTCGAGCAGGACAAGAGGCAGACGCTGGAGGCGAGGTTGCCCCGGCTCGGCGCGGTGGTCTATCACCACCGGCTCGGCAGCCAGCGCGAACGGGTCGACAGGCTGGAGAGGCTGGCCGGCGGCATCGCCGCGCGCTTGCACGCCGATGTGGAGGCGGCGCGGCGCGCGGCGCGGCTCGCCAAGGCCGATCTCGTCACCGGGATGGTGGGCGAGTTCCCCGAGTTGCAGGGGATCATGGGCCGCTATTATGCGTTGGCCGACGGCGAGGCGGCGGAGGTGGCCGAGGCCATCGCCGCGCATTACCAGCCGCGTTTCGCCGGCGATGCCTTGCCGGCGGGCGGCATCGCGGCGGCGGTGGCGCTGGCCGACCGGCTCGACGCGCTGGCCGGTTTCTTCGGCATCGGCGTGACGCCCGGCGGCGACAAGGACCCGTTCGCCCTGCGCCGCGCCGCGCTCGGCGTGCTGCGCATCTTGATCGAGACGTCGCCGCCGTTGCCGCTGGCCCTGCCGGAATTGATCGAGTTGGCCGCCGCCGGGTTCGCGCCCGGCGTGCTGAGCGATCAGGAGAGTCTGGCGGCGTTGCCGGATTTCATGTTCGAGCGCCTGCGCCATTTCCTGCGGGAGAGCGGCCACGATGGCGCGGCGATCGACGCCGTGCTGGCGCTGCGCCCGGCGCGCATCGACCAGATTCCGGCGCGGCTGGCGGCGGTGGCGGCGTTCCGCGCCCTGCCCGAAGCCGCAGCGCTCGCGGCGGCCAACAAGCGCATCGTCAATATCCTGAAAAAGAGCGGCGCGCCAGGCGGCGACGCGCCGGAGTGCGCGCTTTTCCAGGAAGAGGCGGAAAAGGCGCTCTTCCAGCGGATGACCGACATCGAGCCGTTGCTGCACGCGCATGTGGCGGGCGAGGATTACACGGCGGCGCTGAAGATGCTGGCCGGATTGCGCGCGCCGGTCGACCGCTTTTTCGAGGAGGTCATGGTGATGGCCGATGAGCCGGCGGTACGCCGGAATCGCCTGGCGCTGCTGGCGAGACTGGCGCGCCTGACGAACCGGGTCGCCGATCTTTCGAGATTGCCGGCCTGATACGGGTTTGCCATCGAAGCGAAAACAGGGGGAGGCACGCGCATGAGCCTGATTATTCTCGACCGCGACGGCGTCATCAATTACGACTCGGAGCAATTCATCAAATCGCCCGAGGAATGGCGGCCCATCCCCGGCGCGCTCGAAGCCATCGCGCTGCTCAACCGCTGGGGGTGGCGGGTGGTGGTGGCCTCCAATCAGTCCGGCGTCGGGCGCGGCCTCTTCGACATGGACATGCTCAACGCCATCCACGACAAGATGGTGAAAAGCCTCGCCCAGATCGGGGGACGGCTCGACGCCATCTTCTTCTGCCCGCATCCGGCGGACTCCACCTGCAACTGCCGCAAACCCAAGCCGGGCATGCTGCTGGAGATCGGCGAACGCTTCAATATCGACCTGACGGACGTGCCGGTGGTGGGCGA
>JAIRLA010000243.1 GCA_031259795.1 Azoarcus sp. | reverse complement strand
AATATTTGCTTAAAACAGCGCGAGAGGTAGTATGGACGCAAAACAGCGAGCAGGCATTTTGTATCAACATTAACAGGGGAAATACAGTGTGTAGATGCCTATGCTTGCGGGGGAGGGTGGCCCGCAGGGCCGGGAGAGGGTTTCCTTCTATACGGAGCGCAGCGACGCTGTTTTCTTGGCGGCGGGACGTGGACAGGCGTCCCATTCTTTCTTCCCCCTTTTCATCCAGCGGCGCTGCGCGCCGGATGAAACGAACTGGATTGCCGCGGGCCTGCGGCCCTCGCAATGACGAGGGGGGAGGCTTTTGCGAGGGCGGGTTCTTCCGATGAACTTCCCTCTCCCGCTTGCGGGAGAGGGCGCCCCGCAGGGGCGGGAGAGGGTTTCGTTCCATCCGGAGCGAATCGACGCTGATATTCCACTGCTGCGGGAAGGGGGCGGGCGTTTTGTTTTCTCCGCACTTGCTTTCTTTCATGTATCGGCGGCGCGGCGGCGGTGTATCACTGTGGCGTCGATTTCCAGGCCATCCGCGCCGCCCGGCAGGATCGCGCGCAGCATCACCCGCACGGCATCAGCGCCGGAATGGCTGTCGAGCGGCTCGATGCACGCCTCCACGCGCGGCAGCCATGGCAGGAAGAAATCAATCGCCGCGGGCTGTCCCTGCCTTTCCGCGGCCAGCGCCGGCATCCAGGGCGCGGGCATCATCGCCAGCGATTCCAGCCAGTTTCGCCATGGCCCGCCCCACAGCGCATTCCAGTCTCCGAACGCGGCCCAGGGGCGCATCCATGCCGATAACCACATTTCCGGCCATCCGGACAGGTTCGCCGCCATTGTTCCGTTTCTGTCTTTCATCGCATTCCTCCGATTTCCGTTCGTTCCGGTTTTGCGCCGGGCGGCGTCAGGATTCGAGGATACTCCGCCCGCCCATGGCATCAAGGCACAACGAAGCCGTCAGATGAGAAAGACGTTTCGATTCCGCTCGGGTTTCATGGCCGGGTCACGCCACGATCACGACCGGCGCGCCCGCGGCGACCAGATCGAAAAGCTCGATCACGTCGAGGTTGCGCATGCGGATGCAGCCATGCGAGCGCGCCACGCCCATGGGCTGGTCGTCGCCCGTGCCGTGGATATAGATGTAGCGCCGCATGCTGTCGACGTCGCCGCCGCGGTTGAAGCCGGATTCTTCGCCGCATAGCCACAGGATGCGCGACAGAATCCAGTCGCGGCCCGGATGGGCCGCCGCGAGCCGGGGCGTCCACGTTTCGCCGTTCGGACGGCGGCCTTTGAATACCGTGCCCGGCGGCGCGCCGCCGCCGATTTTCGCGCGGATGCGGTGGCGGCCGCGCGGCGTGCATTCGCTGCCCGTGCGCTCGCCCGCGCCGTTGGCCGCCGTGGAAACCGGGTAGCGGCGGATGCATGCGCCATCGGCGGCGAAAAGTTCGAGATGCTGGCGGGCAATGTCGATCTGGAGGCGCGCGACGGGGCTTTTGTTCATTCCCGGACTGTCCGGTCCATGTCGTTCCACGGCAGGCCGTCCTCGGCGGCTTGCTCGCCGTCTCCGCCATCGAGTTCGCGCAGGAAGCGGAAGATTTCGCGGTATGCCCGCGGAGGGCGCTGCTGTTCGCGCTCTTTCAGGGCGTTGCGTCGCAAGGCGCGCAATTGCTGGACATCGGTCCGCGGCCAGTCCCGGACGATCTCCGTGATGGTTTTTTCGTCGGCGAGAAGGTCGTCGCGCAGACGCTCCAGCCTGTGCTGGCGCGCGATTTCCGCCGCGGCCGGGCCGCGCAGGGCATCAAGCCGGGCGCGCAGCGGCTCCGGGTCGATGCCGCGCATGAGTTTGCCGATGTACTGCATCTGGCGGCGCAGGGCTTCGTCCTTGCGGGTCAGACGCCGCGCTTCGGCAACGGCGCCGGAGAGCGCTTCGGGCAGCGGCATTTTCTTCAGTTGCTCGGCGGGCAGCGCCACCAGCCGCGCGCCCAGTTCTTGCAGGGCATGCATTTCCCGCTTGCGGCGGCTTTTGCTCGGCGGATCGGCAGGCTCGCCATCCGTGGCGGAGTCCGGGGAATGATCGGGATGAAAAACCATCATCAGTCGAGGCAATGGGCATGGGCGGGGTAGAATTATAAGCCTTGTACGATTCTTCCTTTGCCCATGACTTCCGCCTCCGGTTTTTCCTGCTCCCCGTCCCGGCTGCGCGAGATTGCCGCCGACATTCTCAAATATGCGCGCAAGAAAGGCGCGTCGGCCTGCGAAACCGATGTTTCCGAAGGCTTCGGACAGTCGGTCACGGTGCGCAAGGGCGCGGTGGAGACCATCGAATACAACCGTGACAAAGGCATCGGCGTCACTGTCTATCTGGGACAGCGGCGCGGACAGGCCAGCACATCCGACTTTTCCCGCGCGGCGCTGGAATCCACGGTCGACGCGGCACTGTCCATTGCCCGTTTCACCGCGCCCGACCCTTGCGCCGGGCTGGCCGACAAGGCGCTGATGGCGCGCGAGTGCCCCGATCTCGATCTCTTTCATCCGTGGGAGTTCGAAATCGGCGAAGCCATCGCGCTGGCGCGCCGGTGCGAAGAGGCCGCCTTCGCGGTCGACCCGCTGATCCGCAATTCCGAGGGCGCGAATGTCTCGACCCAGCAATCGCATTTTGTCTTCGCCAACAGCCTGGGCTTCATGGGCGGCCACGCGAGCAGCCGGCATGGGCTGTCGTGCGCGGTCATCGCGGGCGAGGGCGACGCCATGCAACGCGAGTATTGGCACGATGCCCGGCGCGATGCCGCCGATCTCACCCGCGCCGAAGAAGTCGGGCGCATTGCCGGCGAGCGGACGCTGGCCCGCCTCGGCGCGCGGAAAATCCGCACCCGCGAAGCTCCGGTCATTTTCGAAGCGCCCATCGCGGTCGGCCTCATCGGCAATTTCGTGCAGGCCGCCAGCGGCGGCGCGCTCTATCGCCGCGCCAGTTTCCTGCTCGACGCCCTCGGCCAGCAAATATTCCCGCCCGCGATCGACATCAGCGAACGTCCCCACCTTCCCAAGACTTTCGGCACGAGCTGGTTCGACAACGACGGCGTCGCCACCCGCGACCGCGAAGTCGTGGCCGGGGGCGTGCTGCAAGGCTATTTCCTCTCCACCTATACCGCGCGCAAGCTCGGCCTCCAGACCACGGGCAATGCCGGCGGCTCGCACCATCTGCGGGTCAAGGCCGGCGAGGACGGCCTTGCCGGGCTGCTGAAGAAAATGGACAAGGGCCTGCTGGTCACCGAATTGCTCGGACAGGGCGTCAATTACGTCACCGGCGACTACTCGCGCGGCGCCGCCGGTTTCTGGGTCGAAAAAGGCAGGATCAAGTATCCGGTCGAAGAAGTGACCATCGCCGGCAACCTGCGCGACATGTTCCGGGGCATCGTCGCCGTCGGCAACGACGCCCTGCCGCGCGGCGCCAAGCAGTGCGGATCGGTGCTGATCGAACGCATGAAAATCGCCGGCAAATGATGGCCGCGGCCATTCGCCCGACAGGGAGCAAGGGCCGGAACCAAAAATCGGATTCAATCGAATATGGACAAACTGTTGATCGAAGGCGGCGCCCGCCTCACGGGTGAAGTGGCGGTCTCCGGCGCCAAGAATGCCGCCCTGCCGATTCTGTGCGCGGCCCTGTTGAGCGCCGAACCCGTCACTTTCACCAACGTGCCGCGGCTCAGGGACGTTGGCACGCTCCTCGCCCTGCTCGGGCGAATGGGCGTCAGGATCGAACGCGAGGGCGACACGGTGACGCTCGAAGCCGGCGCGCTCACCGAGCCGGTCGCGCCCTACGAAATGGTCAAGACCATGCGCGCTTCCATCCTCGTCCTCGGCCCGCTCGCGGCGCGCTGCGGCGAAGCGCGCGTCAGTCTGCCCGGCGGCTGCGCCATCGGCGCGCGTCCGGTCGACCAGCACATCAAGGGGCTACAGGCGATGGGCGCCGAAGTCGCGGTCGAACACGGCTATATCCACGTCCGCGCCTCCCGCCTCAAGGGCGCGCGCCTCGTCACCGACATGGTGACCGTGACCGGCACCGAAAACCTGATGATGGCCGCCAGCCTCGCCGAAGGCGTCACCGTCATCGAAAACGCCGCGCGCGAACCCGAGGTCATCGACCTCGCCAATTGCCTGATCGCCATGGGCGCGAACATCCGCGGCGCGGGCTCCGACGCCATCCGCATCGAAGGCGTCCCGCGCCTGCGCGGCGCGCGCCACCGCATCATGCCCGACCGCATCGAAACCGGCACCTACCTGTGCGCCGCGGCCGCCACCGGCGGCGAAATCCGCCTCACCGGCGTCCAGGCCGCCAGCCTCGACGCCGTCATCGACAAACTTGCCGAAGCGGGCTGCACCGTGCGCGGCGAGCCGAGCGTCATCCACCTCCGCGCCCCGTCCCGCCTCGCCGCGGTCAGCCTGCGCACAGCGCCCTATCCGGCCTTTCCCACCGACATGCAAGCCCAGTTCATGGCGCTCAACTGCGTGGCCGACGGCGCGGCGATGATCCGCGAAACCATTTTCGAGAACCGTTTCATGCATGCCGTCGAACTGCAACGCCTGGGCGCGGACATCCACATCGACGGCAACACGGCGGTCGTGCGCGGCGTCGACCGCCTCCAGGGCGCGACCGTGATGGCGACCGACCTGCGCGCCTCCGCCAGCCTCATCATCGCCGGGCTGGTGGCCGAAGGCCAGACCACCATCGAACGCATCTACCATCTCGACCGGGGCTACGAACGGCTGGAAGAAAAGCTCGCCGCCCTGGGCGCGAAGGTACGGCGGATCGCCTGACCGGAAACCGCAAAGGCGATCGGGCGATCAGGCGATATTTTCCAGTTCCCAGTGAATCGTATCGGCAAGGCCGTCATCCAGCGGGAGGCGCTCTTCGTAACCCAACTGTCTTCGTATTTTGCTCGTATCCGCCACGAGAGGCTGCGCGTAGTTCATCCCGTCCGCCGCGGCGGACGTTTCGTCGACAACGATGTCGCCATGCCAATGCATGAGCCCCGCAATGCGTTGATACCATTCCATTTCGGATAACGCCTGCCGCGCGGCAAGGTTGTAGATTTCGTGCGTGGCATGGCTTTCCATGGCCAATATGATGCCATGGGCGACATCCTCGACATGGCATTTGCTGGCGCGGAAAGCGGCCGCATCCTTCGGCAATTCGATTCGCTTCGTATCCTGGCGCATCTTCTGGATCGGCTCCAGGAAACGATGCTTGGGATCGTTCCTTCCATAGACCATGCCGAGCCTCAAGATGACGGCATCGAGAACCGTGCTGTGCATGGCGGCCTTTTCCATGAGAATCTTTTCGTAATCATGGGCAAAATCCGCCTCTATCCTGCCGCGATACGGATACAGGACATCGCGCAGCGCCGCCTGTTCATCGCAAGGCGCGGCCACGACGGGCGCATCAGACAACCCGAGCAGGACTTCATATGCCTTGTAAACATCGACACTGGAGGCGATGACGGCGCGTATTTTCCCGCCGCGCAGCGCCTGCTCCAGGACGTGGATTTGCTTTTGCGACCAAGCGACCATATGAAGAATCGCATCGGGCGCCACGGCATCCAGCGCCCGGCGGAGATCATCCGCGTCGTTGCAATTCCCCTGGATCTGGTCATATTGGATTTCGGGGGAAATTCGTCTGTGGAACACAACGACTTCATGGCCGGACTGCGCCAATTGCCTGATGAGCACGGGGCCAATGAAATTGGCCCCGCCGATCACGAGGGTTTTCATTTTCATTTCTCCGTCTTTCGTTTTGCCTGTTCTACCATCTTTTCCGCATGTTTTTTATTATCCGCCAGACAGAGTCTGGCTGGCACCCGATGCGATGAATTGAACTTGCACGCGGGTTCATGGATTCGGCTCTCACAAGAACACGGATTGCCAATGCTTTTTGAACTTGTTAGACTTCGCGTGGCTACGGGCCGAAGGCCGCCGGTTATCATTGCTCATGAATCCCCGGCAGTCGATCACATGACCGTGGCCCCATGCGAAATCCGGGCAGGATGGGCGTCGGGGCGGGCCGACAGTAATCGGTTATCGCCTACCACGCCGGTGGTCGCGGGTTCGAATCCCGCTCTTCGTTGCCGAGGATAGCTCAGTTGGTAGAGCACCGTATCCGGTTGCGCCAAACATGACCGCGCCGGCGTCTATCCTGCCCGGATTTTTTATCACCGAAAAGGCTCCCATCATGGCGCGTCACGATCCTCTTGCCGGCGTTTCGACGCGGACGACTCCGCAGTCCCGATCCGCGCGCGCCGATCAGGTCGCCAACTCGGCCGGCGGTTTCGTGTTCGCTGTCGATGACTTGACCCGGTTGCGCCGTTTTCTCACCCTCGGCGTCGAGGGCGGCACGTATTATGTCACCCAGATCGAACTGACGGCGGAAAATGCTCCCGTCGTGTTGCGCCTGGCCAGGAGCAATCCCGGCCTCGTCGTCGACGAAGTCGTTGCAATTTCAACGGCCGGTCGCGCTCCGAAACAAAATCCGGCGCTCTTCGCGCTGGCGGCGGTGGCGGGCGTGGCGGATGCGGCGGGGCGGGCATATGCCCTCGAGCGCCTCGGTCAAGTTGCCCGCACCGGCACGCACCTGGCGCTTTTCACGACTTACGTCCAGCAGTTTCGCGGTTGGGGCCGCCAGTTGCGCCGCG
>JAIRLA010000218.1 GCA_031259795.1 Azoarcus sp. | reverse complement strand
GTGGCCGAAAACGGACAAGTCGTCATCCGCCCGATCAACTACCTGGCGCTCTCCTACGACCACCGCATCATCGACGGCCGCGAAGCCGTACTCGGACTGGTCGCCATGAAAGAGGCGCTGGAAGACCCGGCGCGGCTGATTTTGGAGATTTAGAGCGAGCGGACGGGGGAAAAGAACGGATTCCTTTTCCCCCGCGCGCACAACAAGGACAACATGGAAACCAGAGCCGGCATACCTCGACGACAGCAAAGCGCGTCCCGCCCCGCTTCCGGAAAATTCCGTTGACCTCATCGTCACCTCTCCGCCCTACGCGGACCAAAGAAAACGACACAGTGCTGGACCTCTTCATGAGGTCCGGTACGACCCTGTTTGTAGCGAAAAGAATGCGAAGACACTCCATAGGCATCGACATCGTACCGGAATACCATGATATGGTGCGTCGACGCTTGCAGCCCGTAGAGTTTTGCTTTTTCGGGCCGGAAGATACTGAAACGAATAACGCGCTATGAACAGAATGAATTGACCGTGAATTTGATGGCGAAGCGGGTATGCGCTATATCCGTCGCCATCAAATCCGGCCCGAATTGGGGCAATAGCTCTCAGATCGCCAAGATGAAAGCGGACTTCCTTGCCGCGGAAAAACATTGCGCGCCAGCAATTGTTTGCGGGCAGCGATTCTGGCAATTCATCTCGAACAACCGTGATCTGTATACGGGAATTATCGAACCGCTGGCCTACAAGGCAAGGGAAAGGAATGCCGGGCTATACATCACAGCGATCAATGGCTGCTGTTACGGACGGGACAACAACCCAGACAAGGGCGATTATTTCAAATATTTGCGCGCAATCGCGTATACGCAACGAATCAATCAATTTACCCGCGAGTTCGCCAATTCTTTTTGTAGAAAGGGTGGCGCCATCGACCGGGAGCGGCTGGTGCGTTTCAATTCTTCGGAGCAATCCATGACGAACCCGACGCGGCGGCGATAAAGGGGCAACGAGCATGACTCATGCCAGAGGAAAAGGACAATCCTTTTCCTTCGCATAAACGTTGCCAATGGAGGATAAGCAGGGCGAGTGCGGCAAGGCTCAACTGCCGATCTTGCCGTAGCGCGCTCTTTCATGAAAATACAGGATGATGGTTTTGCCGTTTTCGCGATAGGGATAAAAAAGCTCGTAGTTGCCGTTGTATGCGCTGAAACGAATATCCTGCCCCCCCTCGTCGAACACCTGCGTGAGATAGGCGTGTTCTTCGCTCGTAATTTTTCGGATGAAATTCTGTTTTTTCAGCGGATGCGGTTCCTGTTTTTCCTCGTAAGCGCGAATGTAAGGTGAAAACCCCAGGAAAACGCGCGCATTGTCCAGCACGTCCGCCGCGATGATCTCGATTTCCGGAGAATTCCCGTTCCAGTTCATGCGCTTGTATAGATTCATCGTATCGACAGTATAAACGACCCATTCACGCTCGAAACGGTAATCGACGAGTCGCGCCATTTGCGTGGGATAGGCAGCGACGAGGGATTGCGCGCCAGCGGTCAACATCTCCTTTTTTTTCAACGTGCTCAAATGGTCTCCAGCGAATAGCAGCGCCAGGATGACCGGAAAGCTGGCGGCAAAGGCGAGCCAGCGCCCTGTCTTTCCGGGAGAAACAGCGGCGTCCTCTTGGGGGTGTCTTTCGGCGATGCGCGTCAGGTTGAACATGATATTGACCATGAGCGCGCCGAACATCAGTGCAAGGATGCCGAAAATGCTCATGAAAAAGATTTCCGTGAGATTTGCCTTGAATATCCGCAAACCGAAAACCTGGATGGCGGTAAATGTAAATACCCAGTAGATCAGGGCGACAGTGGCGATGATGCCAATGACGTTGCTTGTCCTGACCCATGTCCGGTTATTCATGTTCTCGCTCCTTCGACGTAAAAAAACAGTTGACCGTGCGCCCCGCCGCAACCTGAATGACCGCACAAACGCAGCCAACGCGGCGGCAATGGTACCGGATTCGATGATGTGGCCCAAATTCAAGGCGGTATCTGTATTTTATTGCGGGCGAAGCATTCACGAATTCCCCCAATTAAGGTCTCTTTTGCGTCGAGCAGTTGATTTGTGAAAGGTTCAAGGTCGTTACGTGTCTGGCCTTGTATGTAATCCGGTTTTTACACGGAAGAATTTTTTTGAATGGACGGGCGGAAATGCCGCCGCGAGGCGGGCGGCGTGCAAGGCCGTCCGGGTGGCTTCGCCGCGCTCGCAATGATGAACCTATTCCCACCATTGCGAGACGCGCAGCGTCGATGATTTTCTTGTGCTGGAGAAATGGACGACCGCTCCATTTCCCCTTTTCCAGACAGCGGCCCGGGGCTTACTTCACTTCGGCCTTGCCGACCAGCGCCTTGATGTGCTCTTCGGCTTTCTCTTGCAGCAGACTTTGCTGCAATTGCGGTTTTACTTCGTCGAGCGTCGGGATTTTCTGCGGCGGGATTTTCTCTTGCAGGGGGCGCGTGTCTTCCAGATAGATGACATGGTAGCCGAACTCGGTCTTCACCGGAGTCGTGGTGTATTTGCCCTTGCCGAGGCTGGAGAGCGCTTCGGCGAAAGGCGGCACATAACCGGAAGGATTATTCCAGCCGAGGTCGCCACCGTTTTCCTTGGAGCCGGGGTCGAGCGAATTCGCCTTGGCCAGTTCCTCGAACTTCGCGCCCTTCTTGAGCTTGGCGATGACGTCCTTGGCTTCCGCCTCGGTTTTCACCAGGACGTGGCGGGCGCGATATTCCTTGTCGCCCACGCGCTGCTTGAAGTCTTCGTATTGCTTCCCGTATTCCTTCTTGAGGTCTTCGTATTTCTTCTTGATTTCGTCGTCGCTGACCGGGTTGTTTTTCAACCAGTTCTGCATGTAAGCGCCAGCCAGTATGCTCTGGCGAATGATGTCCAGCCTGACGATGGTCTCGGGCTGCTTGTCTATGCCTTCCTTGAGCGCGGCCTGTTCGAGCACGGTACGGCGGATGAGTTCGTTGCGTACCGCGTCTTTCAGTTCCGCGCCGCCGCCAGGGGCTTCACTGCCCTGGGCCCGGGCGCGCTGCTCGACGTCGGCAAGCATGAGGTCGGCGCGTTCGGCCGGGATGGCGACGCCGTTGACCGTGGCGACGGGATCGGCGGCAAGGCTTGCCTGGGAGAGAAGGCCGGCAACGAGGGCAATGGTCAGGCGGCTTGGAAAATGTTTCATCGGGATTCCTTTCGGGTAGATTGTGGCCTTGTCGGGCCGTTGGAAAAAAACTGGGGTAAACCGGGCAGGTCTGGTTCATGCATCATGCGGACGGTCGCGGAATCATCCACTGGGTTTGTCTTCGATCAGGTGCTTCGACAGGTATGGCGCTTGCGCGAGCGTAAACGCGAATATCAGTCCCGTGCAGCCGAAAATCTTGAAATTCACCCAGGTCGTCTGCGCAAAGCCGTAGGCCACATAAAGATTGAGCAGCCCCAGCGCGGCGAAGAACAGCGCCCAGAGCAGATTGAGCCGCGCCCAGACCGGATCGGGGAGCCGTATCTGGGCTTTTTCGAGCATGCTCTTGATGAGGTTGCGGCGGAAAAGCAGGTTTGCGCCGATCAGCGTCGCGCCGAACAGCCAATAGAGCACCGTGGGTTTCCATTTGATGAAGGTCGGGTCACGGAAAAACAGTGTCGCGCCGCCGAAAATGCTGATGAGCGCCAGGCTGATCCACAACATGCCTCCGACCTTGCGGGTCTTGAGCCAGACGGCGGCGATTTGCAGCGCCGTGGCGGCGATGGCGGTGGCGGTGGCGATCAGGATCGGCGCCTGGTCGGCGGAGAGGCCGCCGCCCAGCCACTCCGAGGCCATGGCCCGCGCGCTTTCCGGGGACGCGTTGGCGAATGTGTAAGCGAGGAAAAAGACAATGAGCGGAAACAGGTCGAAGAAAAACTTCATTGTGGAACGGACTCCGGTTCGGGGCCTTGCCCTCCATGGCGCGGCCGCGCGGCGGACGGGATGCCCGCCGCCGATTGCTTGCAAAAAAGAGGGATTATACGTTGCGATTAGCAAAGATGACAAAATACCTCGCCGGGTCAGTCCGGACTTGCCGGGATGCGCACGATCGCCCGCAAACCGCCGCCGTCGCGCGGCAGCAGATCGAGCCGGCCATCGTGGGCATGGACGATGCGCTCGACGATGGCCAGCCCCAGTCCGGCGCCGTGGGTGTCGCTGCGCGCGTCTTCCAGGCGGGTGAAAGGCTGGCGCAGGCGCTCGATTTCGGCGGGCGGCATGCCGGGACCGCGGTCGGCGACTTCGACGCAGGCCATGCCGTCTTCGGTGAAGACGCGAATATCGAGCGGCTGCTTTTCTCCGGCGTAACGCAGAGCGTTGTCGATCAGATTGGTCAGCGCGCGGCACAGCGACAAGTTGTGGGCGAGCGCGGGCAAGCGCTCCGGCGCATCGAACCCGATGCGGGCGCCGCGCAAACGGTAAGGCGCGACAATATTGCCGGCGAGCGCGGCGAGGTCGAGCGTCTGCATGGATTCCCGCGCCGCGCCGCGGCCATAATCGAGAAACTGCCCGACGATGCGATCCATCGCCTGGATGTCCGCGATCATGGCGGCGAGATCGTCGCCGGAGATGCCCGACAGTTCGATCCCCAAGCGCAGCCGGGCCAGCGGCGTGCGCAGGTCGTGCGAAACCCCGGCGAGGATGAAGGCGCGATCGGCGGCGGCGCGCGTGAGGCTGTCGGTCATGCGGTTGAAGGCGCGCGCCACGAGGGCGATTTCCTGCGGCCCGCTTTCTTCGAGATGCCGCGGCATCTGCCCCTTGCCCACCATGCGGGCCGCCTGCGCGAGATGGCGCAGCGGTTTGCCGACGCGGGAGACGACCAGATAGGCCCCGATGACCGCCACCAGCAAGGATGCGCCGCCCCAGGACAACCACGCCGGCGCGCGCGAACGCTGGATGCGCTCGAACGGCAACATGATCCAGTATTCCCCGGTATCGCCGGAACCGAGGCGGAAGCTGATCCAGAACCCGTCGATCTCCTTCCAGCGCGCGGCGAAGCGCGTGTGTTCTCCCAGATTGCGGCGAATCTCGGTAGTGAGCAGCCGCATGATCCGGTCGTCCGGCAAGGGCAGGGTTTCCTCTCCAGGCTCGGCGGGAAAAATCTGGATGCCTTCGAGGGCGGTCAATTCAGCCACCAAATCGCCGCGCCGCATCGCGTCGGCATTGAGCAGCGCGGTGCGGGTGAGATTGACCACGCTCGCCACCATCCGGGCGACGCCGTTGATATGGACCGGCTCATCGAAATAACGGCGGAAGATTTGCCCCCACGCGGCAAACGTCAACACCAGCAGCAGGGCAATGAGCAAGAAGGTCTGCCACAACAGCGCGCGCGGCAACAGGCGGCCCGGCGGGAAGCGCCGCGATCCGGATTCAGCTGCTGGCGATTTTGCCTCCATCCGGTACGAACACATAACCGAACCCCCACACAGTCTGGATATAGCGGGGCTTGCCCGGATCGTCCTCCACCAGCTTGCGCAGGCGCGAAATCTGGACGTCGATGGCGCGATCGAACACCTCATATTCGCGGCCGCGCGCCAACTCCATCAGCTTGTCGCGCGACAGCGGCTGGCGCGGATGCTGGAGCAGCACCTTGAGGAGCGAAAACTCCCCCGTGGTGATTGGAACATCCTTGCCGTCGCGCTGGAAAGCGCGCGTACCCAGATTCAGGCAGATGCGGCCAAAAGAGACGATTTTCTCGCTGGTCGTCGGCGCGCCCGGCGGCACGGCGGGCTGGCGGCGCATGATGGCCTGGATACGGGCGAGCAACTCGCGCGGATTGAACGGTTTGCCGAGATAATCGTCGCCGCCCATTTCAAGCCCGACGATGCGATCGACATCGTCGCCCTTCGCCGTCAACATGATGATGGGGACATCGTTTCCCTCCGCGCGCAGGGCGCGGCAGATCGACAGGCCATCCTTGCCGGGCAACATCAGATCGAGCACCAAGATGTCGAAATGCTCCCGCCGCATGGCGCGATCCATCCCCGGCCCGTCATGCACGGCCCTGACCACGTACCCCTGCCCCTGAAGATAACGCGACAGCAACTCGCGCAGGCGGGCATCATCGTCAACAATCAACACGCGGTGGTGAATTTTCTCAGCCATGCCACCTATCCTAGCGTGTGTTCGCCGCGCCCGCCATATATACCACCGACCGCAATTTCCCCGCTGGTAAGATTTTGTAAAGGTTATCGGAGCGAATAACATTTTTTTGCAAGTCCGGCGCAAACCCGCCGCCGCGACAGCCCGGCGTGTACAGACGGGGGGCGAGGGGAATCCATCGGAAGAACCCGTCATTGCGAAAGCCTCCCCGTCTGTCATTACAAAATACCCTCTCGTCATTGCGAGGCCGCAGGCCCGCGGCAATCCAGCAACTGTGTTCAAAGGCAAGTGTTTTTTGCCTCCAAAACAGCGAACGTCGAGGATGAGAGAAATCCTTCCGCCAAGCTTGTCCGAATTTGCAGATGGCATTTAGAATGGGAAGAAGCTTGTGCATACAGGCAACCACGGCGACCTTCCTGGGCTTGCCTTTGTCGGGCAGGCGCAGGTGGAAGGCTTTAAGAACCTGTTCATTATCTCCGGAAGTGGCGACAAACCGCTCCTGCAATCAGCGAAACCGGGAAATCAGAACGAATTCCCTGCCTTTCAGAACGTGTTCAGACCGCTGTAAGGGCAATCGGCGGGGGAGTAGCAGAGACAATGAACAGGTTCTGAAAGCAATGACCTTCACGCTCCCCACGCCATGATCGCCCGCTCTCCCCATTTCGCCTCGCGCCGCCAGATCTTCTCGTCCCAAGATTTATCCGGGGCGCGGTCGAAGATCACCAGATGCGCCTCGTCCGCGCCGACGCTCGCGGCGTAATCGGCAGTCTGCGCCAGACCCTGTTCGATGACCGTCTCCAGCGCGCCGCGCAAGATCTTGAGTTCGATCACGATGCGCTGCATGGGGCCGTACAGCCCTTGCGCCTCGTCGAGCGGCCATTCGATGAACAAATCGGTGCGCCGGCGGCCCAGGCCGTATTCCCGGTTGATCCGCCCCCCGCCATTGACGATGCGTTGCAGGAACGCTTGCATGAGCAGTTGCGGCCCGGCTTCCTTGTAGTCGAAGCGCCCGATCCACGCTTCCACGTTCTCGCGGAAGAATTGCTGGAACGCGGCCAGCAGCTTGCCCATGTCGAGGCGATGATCGGGGGTGACGTACCACGCCTGTTCCTGATTGGCGATCATCACTTGCGCCGCC
>JAIRLA010000184.1 GCA_031259795.1 Azoarcus sp. | reverse complement strand
CCATGCGGCGGTTCAGCTTTCCGAAGCGCCACGGTAACTTGCGAGGCCGTCTGGATTGCCGCGGGCCTGCGGCCCTCGCAATGACGAGGGGGGATGTCATTGCGAGGAGCGTAGCGACGCGGCAATCCAGTTCGTTCCATGCGGCGCGAAGCGCCGCCAATCAATTCTGATTCCTGATCCACGATACGGCTTGTGCACTACTGCCGTGCCGCCGTGTCGGGACGATGATTGAATATGCGGCACGGAAACCAGCCCGGGTCGTCGGCAGCTGTTCCGCCGCCGTCCGTTTGCCGCTTCCCGTTCATCCCAAAACGCATGGAGGCTTTCATGAAAAAGTATGTGGCTGAATTCATTGGTACATTCTGGCTCGTCCTGGGGGGCTGCGGCAGTGCGGTGCTGGCGGCGGCTTATCCTGGACTGGGGATTGGTTTTGCCGGGGTGGCGCTCGCTTTTGGTTTGACTGTCCTCACGATGGCTTACGCGATCGGCCATATTTCCGGCTGCCATCTGAATCCGGCGGTCTCGGTCGGGCTGTTCGCGGCGGGGCGCTTCGCGGGCAAGGAGGTGCCGCCTTATGTCGTTGCCCAGGTGTTGGGCGGTCTCGCCGCGGCCGGAGTTTTGTATTTGATCGCCAGCGGCCAGGCGGATTTCGTCCCCGGCGGCTTCGCCGCGAACGGTTATGGCGAGCATTCTCCCGGTAATTATTCGCTCGCCGCCGCGCTGACGTGCGAGGTCGTGATGACGGCGATTTTCCTGTTCGTCATTGCCGGTTCGACGGATGCGAAGGCGCCGCCCGGATTCGCGCCCATCGCTATCGGGTTGTGCCTGACGTTGATCCACCTGATTTCCATTCCGGTCACCAATACGTCGGTCAATCCCGCCCGCAGTACCGCCGTGGCGTTCTTCGCCGAAAGCTGGGCGCTTTCGCAGCTCTGGCTTTTTTGGGTGGCGCCCATCGCGGGCGGTGTGCTGGGGGCGCTGCTCTACAGGTTTACCGGCAAGGAGTGAGGCGGTTTTGCAATCAGGGGCGTCCGTGCTTCCGGTGTCTTGTTCTCTTGATTTAGTTGCTTGATCGCAGGCCCGGCGAGTCGATCCGCGAGGCGCGGCGCGCGCTGACTCTTTTCGCCCATTGGAATCGCGCCTCAGCAATCTTTGTGCCATAATCCGCTCCCTTACTTTCAACGCAACGCATCACGGAACGACTCATGGACGACAACAAAGCCAAGGCGCTTGCCGCCGCGCTGGCGCAGATCGAAAAGCAGTTCGGCAAGGGTTCGATCATGCGCATGGGCGACGGCAATATCGAACGCGATATCCAGACGGTGTCGACCGGTTCGCTCGGACTGGATATCGCGCTTGGACTGGGGGGGCTGCCGCGCGGACGGGTCGTCGAAATCTACGGGCCGGAATCGTCCGGCAAGACCACGCTGACTTTGCAGGTCATCGCCGAAATGCAGAAGATCGGCGGCGCGGCGGCTTTCATCGACGCGGAGCACGCCCTCGATGTCGGTTACGCCGAGAAGCTCGGGGTCAATGTCGCCGATCTGTTGATCTCGCAGCCCGATACCGGCGAGCAGGCGCTGGAGATCGCCGATATGCTGGTGCGCTCGGGCGGGGTGGATATCGTGGTCATCGACTCGGTGGCGGCGCTCACGCCCAGGGCCGAAATCGAAGGCGAGATGGGCGACCAGCTCCCCGGCCTGCAAGCCCGGTTGATGAGCCAGGCATTGCGCAAGCTCACCGCCAATATCAAGCGCACCAATACTCTGGTGATTTTCATCAACCAGATACGGATGAAGATCGGCGTCATGTTCGGCAGTCCCGAAACCACCACGGGCGGCAACGCGCTCAAGTTCTACGCTTCGGTGCGCATGGACATCCGCCGCACCAGTTCGATCAAGAAAGGCGATGAGGTGGTCGGTTCGGAGACCAAGGTCAAGGTGGTCAAGAACAAGGTGTCGCCCCCGTTCAAGGAGGCGCATTTCGATATTCTCTACGGCGAGGGCATTTCGCGCGAAGGCGAGATCATTGATCTGGGCGTCGCCCGCAATATCGTCGATAAGTCGGGGGCGTGGTATTCCTACAGCGGCGACAGGATCGGCCAGGGCCGGGACAATTCGCGCGAATTCCTGCGCCACAATCCGGTGTTGGCGCGCGAGATCGAAAACAAGGTGCGCGCCGCCGCCGGCTTGCCCGAATTGCCCGCCGCCGCGCCAGCGCCGGCCAGCGCGGGCTGATCCGGCGCGCTCGCCTCCGCTCTGCGCTCGCGCCTTGATCGCCGCCATGAGCGAACCGAGTCTGCGTGAACGGGCCTTGCGCTGCCTCGCCCGCCGCGACTACAGCCGCGCGGAACTGGCGCGCAAGCTCGCGCCTCATGGCAGCGCCGGGGAAATCGAGGCTGTGCTGGCGCGCATGGGCGAGTTGTCCCTGCAATCCGACGCGCGCATGGCCGCGAACTGGGTGCGCGCCCATGCCGGCCGTTTCGGGCGCGCCCGCCTGCGAAATGAACTCGCCCGCCGCGGCGTGGACAGCGAATTGATCGAGGAGGCGCTGGCCGGCGAGGAGGTGGCGAGCGAACTCGAGCGCGCGCGCGCGCTGTGGCGGGCGAAATTCGGCGCGCTTCCCGGCGATGCCCGCGAGTGGGCGCGGCAGGCCCGTTTCCTGCATGCGCGCGGCTTTGCCGCCGAAACCGTGCGCGCGGCGCTGCGCGAGAATCCCGCCGACGGGCGGGAAGGGGAGGCGCGATGAGCCTGTTGCGGGCGAGTCGCCTCAATAAACGCTACAAGGCGCGCACCGTGGTGCACGATGTTTCGTTCGGGGTCGGCTCGGGCGAGGTCGTCGGCCTGCTCGGTCCCAACGGCGCGGGCAAGACGACCTGTTTCTACATGATCGTCGGCTTGGTGCGCAGCGACGGCGGCGAAATCACTCTCGACGGCGCGCGCCTCACTCATCTGCCCATCCACGCCCGCGCCCGCCTCGGGCTTTCTTATCTGCCGCAGGAAATGAGCGTGTTCCGCAAGCTCACCGTGGCGGAAAACGTCCGCGCCGTGCTCGAACTCCAGGGTCTGGAAGAAGAACGGACCCGCGAGCGCCTCGACAGCCTGCTTGTCGATCTGGGCATTTCGCACCTGCGCGACAGCACCGCGATCTCGCTCTCCGGCGGCGAGCGGCGGCGTTGCGAGATCGCCAGGGCGCTGGCCGCCGATCCGCGCCTCATCCTGCTCGACGAACCGTTTGCCGGGGTCGATCCGATCGCGGTGCTCGACATCCAGAAAATCATCCGTTTCCTCAAGGAACGCGGCATCGGGGTGTTGATTACCGACCACAATGTGCGCGAGACGCTTGGTATTTGCGATCACGCCACGATCATCAGCGAAGGCCGGGTGCTCGCCAGCGGCAAACCCGCCGAAATCATCGCCAACGAACAAGTCCGCCAGGTCTACCTCGGCGAACATTTCCAGCTCTGACGGCATGAAACCGACCCTCCAGCTCAAACTCTCGCAGCATCTGACCCTGACGCCGCAACTGCATTTGTCGATCAAGCTGCTGCAATTGTCGACGCTGGATTTGAACCAGGAAATCGAGCGCGTCCTGATGGAAAACCCGATGCTCGAACGCGAGGAGGCCGACATGGGCGAATTCCCTCTTCCCGCGGGCGCAAATCCGTCTTCCCCGGCATCCACGGCGGCGGAGGGAGAACGCGGCGGCGCGGACGAGACCTCCGCCGCCATCGACGATACGCCGTTCGAGGAAGGCATCGACTGGTCGAATACCGGCAACGGCGCAAGCAGCAAGGGCGAAGATGATGACGGCGACTATCAGGAAATCCAGGCCGCCGGCACTTCGCTGCGCGATCATCTCGATACCCAGGTGGCGCTGTCGCCGCTCTCCGACCGCGACCGCCTGCTGGCGCGTTTCATCATCGAGGCGCTCGACGACGATGGCTATCTGCACCAGAGGTTCGATGAATTGTTCCTGCTGCTGCCGCCCGAACTCGGCTACGAGCCGGACGATCTGGCGATCGCGCTGCACCATGTGCAACAACTCGATCCCGCCGGCGTCGGCGCGCGCTCGCCGCAGGAGTGCCTCAGCCTGCAATTGCGCGCCCTGCCCGCCTCGCCGACGCGCGATCTGGCCATCATCATCACTGAACGGCATCTCGAATTGTTGGCGGAACGCAACTTTCCCAAGATCAAGCGCCTGACCGACTGCGACGACGATGCCCTGCGCACGGCGCAGACGCTGATCCGCAGCCTCGATCCGCATCCCGGCTCGCGCTATTCGGGCGAGGAAACCCGCTATGTGCAGCCCGATGTGACGGTGCGCAAAATCCACGGACGCTGGACGGCGACGCTCAACAACGAGGTCATGCCCAGGCTGCGCATCAACCAGCTCTACGCCAGCCTGCTCAAGCAGAACCGGGGGCATGCGAGCGGACTCAGCGGCCAGTTGCAGGAAGCGCGCTGGCTGCTCAAGAGTGTGCAGCAACGCTTCGACACGATCCTGCGCGTCTCCCAGGCCATCGTTGACCAGCAGCGGCAGTTCTTCGATCATGGCGAAGTGGCAATGAGGCCACTGACCCTCAGGGAGATCGCAGACCAGCTTGAATTGCATGAATCCACCGTGTCGCGCGTGACCACGCAAAAATATATGGCCACACCCCGTGGCGTCTTTGAACTCAAGTATTTTTTCGGCAGTCATGTCGCCACGGACACTGGCGGGGCGGCGTCTTCAACGGCGATCCGCGCCCTGATCCGGCAGTTGATCGACGCCGAGGACAGGAAAAAACCCCTGTCCGACGCCAGGATCGCCGACGTGCTGGGGCAACAGGGCATCGTGGTCGCCCGAAGGACCATCGCCAAATACCGTGAAGCGCTTGGCATCCCCCCCGTCAATCTGCGCAAAACGCTTTGATTACAAGAGGAGTTAACATGAATCTCAACATCACCGGCCATCATGTCGAAGTCACGGAAGCCATCCGCGCCTATGTTTCGGACAAACTGGATCGTGTCATCCGACACTTCGACAATGTCACCAGTGTTAGCGTGATTCTTTCCGTCGACAAGCTCAACCAGAAGGCGGACGCCACTGTTCATGTGCGTGGCAAGGACATCCATGTCGAGAGCGTCGATGCCGATCTTTACGCCGCCATCGACGCGCTGGCCGACAAGCTCGATCGCCAAGTGCAGAAATACAAGCAAAAGAGCGCCGAGCACAACCACGACTCACACAAATTCGCGGTCGGGCGCTGATATCCGCCCGCGGCTATCCGTATCCTTGTAGCGACACTGCGGCGGCCGCCTTCCGGCGGTCGCCGCGCGAGTCAATATCATGAGTCTCATCGCATCCCTTCTCCCCGCGGCCAATGTCGTGACCGCGCTCGATGCCGGCAGCAAGAAACGTGTCTTCGAGGAAGCCGGCATACTGTTCGAGTCGCAACTCGGCCTGGCCCGCGATCTCGTCTTCGACAAGCTGTTTACCCGCGAGCGCCTGGGCTCCACCGGCCTCGGCCAGGGCGTCGCCATTCCGCACTGCCGCCTCGCGGGACTGGCCGAAGCCGCGGGGGCGTTCATCCGCCTGGCCACGCCGATTCCGTTCGACGCGCCCGATGGACGTCCGGTCAACCTCGTTTTCGTGTTGCTGGTTCCCGAAGAAGCCAACGACACTCACCTCCAGCTTCTCTCGGAACTGGCGAGAATGTTCAGCGACCGCGCCTTCCGCGAACAACTGCTCGCCGCCGCCGATGCCGCCGCGCTTCATGCTCTCCTGACTGGCTGGAAAGGCAGTCCGGAAAACGGCGCGATCGACGACATCGCCTGAAGGGGCCGCGTTTCTCCAGGACAAGCCCGCCCGCGCAAACCGGAATCGATCCATTGGGTTGCTCCATGCCCGGACAAGCCGCTTCCGCCGCGGCCCGGCGCGAGTCGCCGCGTTATTCGAGCGACCTTCACGGTAGAACCGCAAGACACCAAGGAACCAGGAAACATTCATCATGGCCTCCGCCCCCGATTATCTGGAGAGCATCCTCAACGCCAGAGTGTACGACGTCGCCATCGAAACGCCGCTCGATTTCGCCGCCAGCCTCTCCGCCCGCACCCACAACCGCATCCACCTGAAGCGCGAGGACATGCAGCCGGTGTTCAGCTTCAAGCTGCGCGGCGCTTACAACAAGATGGCGAATCTGCCGGCGGCCTCGCTCGGGCGCGGGGTGATCTGCGCCTCGGCGGGCAACCACGCGCAGGGCGTGGCGCTGTCGGCACAAAAACTCGGAACGCGCGCGGTGATCGTCATGCCCGCCACCACGCCGCAAATCAAGATCGACGCGGTACGGGCGCGCGGCGGCGAAGTGGAACTGGCCGGCGAATCCTATTCCGACGCCTACGCGCATGCCCTCGAACTCGAAAAGCGCGACAGGCTCACCTTCGTCCATCCCTATGACGACCCTGATGTCATCGCCGGGCAGGGCACGATCGGCATGGAAATCCTGCGCGCCCACCCGCAGCCGATCCATGCCGTGTTCTGCGCCATCGGCGGCGGCGGCCTCGCCGCGGGCGTGGCGGCCTACATCAAGCGCCTGCGCCCGGAGACGAAAATCGTCGGCGTTGAAACGCATGACGCCAACGCCATGGCGCAATCGCTTGCCGCCGGACATCCGGTCACGCTGGAACAAGTCGGCCTGTTCGCCGACGGCACCGCCGTCAAGCGCGTCGGCGACGAAACCTTCCGGCTTTGCCGGCAATACCTCGACGAAATCATCGAAGTCGACAACGACGCCATCTGCGCCTCGATCAAGGATGTGTTCGAGGACACCCGCTCGATCCTCGAACCCTCGGGCGCGCTGGCCGTGGCCGGCGCCAAGGAATACGCGCGGCGCCACAGGCTGCGCGACAGGAACCTGGTCGCCGTGGCCTCGGGGGCGAACATGAATTTCGACCGCCTGCGCTTCGTCGCCGAACGCGCCGAACTTGGCGAACAGCGCGAAGCGGTGCTTGCGGTGACCATTCCCGAACGGCCAGGCTCATTCCGCAAATTCTGCCAGTTGCTCGGCAGCCGCAACATCACCGAATTCAATTACCGCTATGCCGACGCGGCCAACGCGCACATCTTCGCCGGCGTCACCGTACACAATCACGGCGAAGTCGCGCGCCTCGTCGAACTGCTCGAACGCCACCAGCTCCCCGCCGTCGATCTCACCGACAACGAAGTGGCCAAGACTCATATCCGCTACATGGTGGGCGGCCATGCCCCGCATGCCGAAAACGAAGTGGTTTACCGTTTCACTTTTCCCGAACGCCCCGGCGCGTTGCTGGATTTCCTCTCCCGCCTGCGTTCGGACTGGAACATCAGCATGTTCCATTACCGCAACCACGGCGCCGATGTTGGCCGCGTCCTCGCAGGAATGCAGGTGCCTCCCGGCGATCAGGCGAATTTCGCCGGATTCCTGCGCCAGCTCGGCTACGAATACGCCGACGAGACCGCCAATCCGGCCTACCGGATGTTTCTCGGATGAGCGCCGGGACGCGCGGGCGCATCCTTTCCGGCAACATGTTATCGTTGCACAATTCCCGCTTGCCGGACGCCCCGTGATCGCGCCAAATCATTCGCACCGCACGCATCTTGCCCGCCTGTTGCGCGCCGGGCTGATCGGGCTGTGCCTCATATTGGCCCACACCGCCGCCGCCCAGGAAAAAAGAGGCCATCGCCTCGAACGCATCGTGGCCGACAAAAAACTGCGCGTCTGCATGTGGCCCGGCCATTACAGCCTCTCCTACCGCAACCCGCGCACGCGGGAAGCGCAAGGCATCGATGTCGATCTCGTCCGGGAACTCGCCAGCGAATTGAAAGCGGCCGTGGAATTCACCGACAGTTCCCTGCAACAGGCGCTGGAGGCCGTCTCCACGGGGCGTTGCGATCTCGCCATCACATTGGTCGACACGCCCGCGCCGCAAGCCGTGCGCTTCACCACACCGCATCTGGGCAGCGGCATCCATGCCGTCACCACGCGCGGCAGCCGCCGCATCAAGCAATGGGACGACATCGACCGCCCCGGCGTAATAGTCGCCGTCCTGCTCGGTTCAATGCAGGAAACCCTCACCTTCAATACCTTCCGGCATGCGCAACTCGTCTCCTTTCCGGATGAAGCGGCGCGCGAACTGGCGGTCGAGTCCGGCCGCGCCGACATCCTCATGACCAGTTACCCATATAGCCTCTACCTTGTACGGAACACCGACTGGGCGCGCATGATCGACCCGCCGGACCGCTCCGCCGCCACGCTGTTCACATGGGCCGTGCCCAGAGGCGAGGACGCCTGGTTCCAGTACGTGCAACATTTCATCGAAACCATCAAGCGCGACGGTCGGCTCCAGCGGGCGGTGCAACGGCGCCCCGACGCCAAGCCGATGATCGTGCTCGCGGATTGATCCCGACGCGCAACACGATGAGCAAACGCTTTCGCCCCCTCGCCGCCGACATCGCCTTCGTCGCTGTGCTCACGCTGTGCACCGCGCTGGCCCTGCTGACGGTCTCATACAATTCCGACATCGAAGCCAGGCAGCAGAGCGCAATCTACCTCTCCATGCTCCAGCGCGACGCCGCCTTTCTCACCCGCGACATCGGCAAACTCCTGCGCGACATCGACCGCGGCCTGAAAGCCCTGCTTGATGCCCCCTCGCGCCGCCGGGGCGAACACCGTCAGGCGGATGCCTTCCGGGACATCCTGCGCGGCGCTCCGCATCTGCGCTCGATCTCATTCGTCGACCCGCAAGGCAAGATCGCTTTCAGTTCCACGCCGGAGAACATCGGCCACACGTTCGACCTGAATACCTGCGTCTCCCACACACTGACGCCCGAAAGCCTGCTGCGCATCTGTCCGGCGCACTCCGGCCGCGACATCGCCGACGGCGCGCCCCTGACCGACAACGGCAAGAGCACACCGGAACCGGGCTTCATTCCGATCACTCACAGCCGCCTGTCCGCCAACGGCGAAACAATGACCCTGGTCGCCACACTGAACCTCGACTATCTGGCGCGCCAGGCCGCCGACATGCTCGAAGCCTATGGCGCCGCCAGGGCGGCATTGCTGCGCGCCGACGGCCTGCGCCTGTTCGACACCGAAATGCCCGACGCCGGCCTCCTGATGATCGAGCGCGAGATATCCCGGCGCTGGAAAGAAAACCATACCGGCGAGGCCCGGCAACTGGAAGCGATCGACGGCCGCCACTGGATCGTCGCCGACCGTCCCCATCCGCAACTGCCCATCGGCGTCGTGCTCGCCATCGACCACGACAAAGTCATGGAAAGCGCCCGCCAGCGCTTGCGGACGAACAACCTGACCACCATGCTCCTGATGCTCGCCGGCATGATATGCACCCTGTTCGGCTACCTGTTCTTCCGCCACGCGAGCCGCCGGGAACGCGACCAGCAACGGCAGGCCGAAGCGCGGCGCCACCTGCTCGAAAGCACGCTCAACGCCTGCACCAAGGCCATCGTCATCACCACGCCGCAGGGCGTCATCGAATGGGTCAACCCGGCCTATACCGCGCTCACCGGCTACACCGCCGCCGAAGCCATTGGGCGCACGCCGCGCGAACAGAGCAAATCCGGCATGCAATCCGGCAGCTTCTACGCCCAGATGTGGCAAACCCTCCTCGATGGCCGCATCTGGCGCGGTGAACTGGTCAACCGCCGCAAGGACAGCAGCCTCTACGACGAATTCCTCACCATCTCTCCCGCGCTCGACAGCGGCGGCGCCATCCGGCATTTCATCGCCACCAAGGAAGATTGCACCGAACACAAGGCCACGCGCGAACAACTCGCGGTCGCGCACTCCCACCTCAACGCCGTAGTCGAAAACTTCCCCGGCGCCCTGGTCATGGAAGACACCCAGGGCCGCATCGTCCTGCTCAACCAGTTCATCTTCGAACTGCTCGGCCTGCCGGGCACCGACGAATACGTGCTGGGCAAGCCCGTCCATCCGCTGATGGTATTCAGCAGCCACGTCGCCGAAGACAGCCAGGCATTCCTCGACCGCATCAAGGAACTGCGCGAAAGCGCGCGCCCCTTCTACAACGAAGAAATCCATTTCAAGGACGGGCGCTGGGTGGAACGCGACTTCATCCCCATCCACCTGCACGGCGACCTGATCGGTTTCCTCTACATCTACCGCGACATCTCCCAGAAAAAGCGCCATGCGCGCGAACTGTGGCAACTGGCCACCTCCGACCCGCTCACCGGCATCCAGAACCGCCGCGCCTTCTTCGAGCAGATCGAACGCGAACGCGCGCGGCTGATCCGCTACCCCGGCGAAGCCGCTCTCCTGATGATCGACATCGACTACTTCAAGCGCATCAACGACACCCATGGGCACACCGCCGGCGACGCCATGCTCAAGCACGTCGTACAACTGGTGCGCAAACTGCTGCGCGAATCCGACGTCATGGCCCGCCTGGGCGGCGAGGAATTCGCCATCCTGCTGCCGCAGTCCGGCCGCGAGGGCGCGCTCGGTCTCGCCGAACGGGTACGCGCGATGCTCGAAGAAAATCCGCTCAACTACAACGACACCCCGATCCACGTCACCGCCAGCGTCGGCGTCACCATCGTGACCGCCAGCGACAGCAGCACCGATCAAGTACTGTCGCGCGCCGACCACGCCCTCTACGCGGCCAAACGCAACGGACGCAACCGGGTGGAAAGCGGATGACCCGCTATCCGGAACCTGTCCCGCCAGGAACTCGCCCGAAATCCATAATCGATCCCGCGTCTGTAACCTGAACACCGCCCGCCATGGATCGACTGTGGATCAAGGGCGTTCCCCGCCGGGCGAGATCGGCGCGAAGCCCATACCCGCCAGTATTTTGGCTGCCACACACACATATTGCCAGCCGCGACTTCCAGACAGCACATGGATATAGCGCCGCTGATTCTCCCTCCGGCATTCACTTCGCTCAGAATCTATTCCAATAGGCCCGCCTTGAACCGCTGCATGGATTGCCACAGCGCTGCGCGCCTCGCAATGACGAGGGGGGGCGTTCTCGCAATGACGCGTTCTTCCGATGGATTCCCTTCGTGCGATGGAACTTCCCTCCACCGCTTGGCGGGCGAGAGGGTGGCCCGCAGGGCCGGGAG
>JAIRLA010000163.1 GCA_031259795.1 Azoarcus sp. | reverse complement strand
CGCCGACCACCCAGGCCGTCGTCGGGCGCTACATCCTCACCGCGCGCATCTTCGATCACCTGCGGACGCTCAATCCCGGCGCGGGGGGCGAACTGCAACTCACCGACGCCATCGCCGCGTTGCTCAAGGAAGAGGCGGTGCTGGCCTGCCAGTTCGACGGCGTGCGCTACGACTGCGGCAGCAAACTGGGCTACCTCAAGGCCACGGTCGAACTGGGCCTGCGCCACCCGGAAACAGGCGGAGAATTCGAGGCCTTCCTCAAGGCGCGCTTCGGCGGCGGCGCCGGGAGCGACAGTGACGCGCGGCAGAATGTCCGCCTCGCGGCCGGGGATTCCTGAAAGCCTGTTCAAGTTTTCTTCCAGGCGCCATCGACATCGAGGGGAGCGCGGCGGCGGGTATCTCGCAATGACGAGTTCCGCCGATGGAGAGTGGACGGGCGTTTCGCTCCTCCCTCTCCCTTTTCAATCAGCGGCGCTGCGCGCCGGATGGAACGAACTGGATTGCCGCGTCGATGCGCTCCTCGCAATGACGAGGTTGGGGGAGACTTTCGCGATGACGAATTCCTCCGATGGATTCCCTTCGCCCCTGCGTACAGACGGGAGGAGTTCTTTCTGTATCAGGCGTGGATATTGACCGTCCGCCCGGCGGCGGGACTCAGGCTGCGTTCGATGGCTTGGGCAAAGGAGAACGCGCGGTTGTTTTCGCCGGTATGCGCTGGCGCGGCGTTTTCCGCATTGCGGGTCTCGCCGTTTTCGCGCGTTGCGCCGGATTTGCTCTCTTCCATATTGGCGCGGGCGATTTCGGCGCGCGCTTCGGCGGCCATTTGCGCCGCCGCCGCGGCAACGGCGCGATCCTGCGCGGAGGGGTCGGCGGGCGCGAGCGCGGCGGCGCGGATGCGCTCGGCGCGCATGAGCGTTTCTTCCGGCGTGCGGCCTTTCGAGGTGTCGATGCCGACTTCGCCCGCAACCGCGTAGCGTTGGCCGTCAGGGCCGGTTTCATAGGTGTAGCTTGCGCCGGAGGTGACGAGGCTGCCGCCGGCGGCCATGTGCGCGGCTTCGTGGGCGCGCACATCGCGGTCGGTGGCTTTCATTTCTTCGACGCGGCGCTGGGCGGCGGGGTCGAGTTCCTTCGCGCCGGTGCTGTCTGCTGGCCGGGTTTTGCCGACGGCGTCGTTCTGCTCCGCATTCTCGCCGGGCGCGGCGGCGCGCCCGGCATTCGCATAGGCAAAAGCTGTCTGGATCGTGCTGGCGAATGAAGGCGACAAGCCGGAAATCATGGCGGGGACGGAGAAAGCGGAGAACGGACATACCCGCCGACACGACGGGCGTTTTCAGTTTAGACCGCCGCTACAAACGGGAAAAGCCGACGCGACCGCAAGGTGCGCGTTATTCCTCGGATGAGGGCGGAAGAGCGGGCGCCGCGGAAGAACGACGGGGCGTGACCGTGACCAGCGGGAGGGCTTCCGCCGTGTCCGCGTCGTCGCCGTCGCGGCCAGGCAAGTGCGCATCCATCCAGGCGGCGGCGATGTCCATGCTGGCCGCGAGCATGGCGTCCGTTGCTTCTCCGGGGTCGCCGCCATCGGTTTCGCGCCAGTCGCGCGTAGCGGCGATCAGCTCGAACGCTTGCCGCAGGATGTCCGCGCGCGGGTCGTTTTTGCCGACGATGAAACAGGTCGGCGTCCGCAGGGCGCGCAAGGGAGCGATGCCCGCCAGATCGGGGCGGCCCGCGAAAATGCACAGCGCGCCGAAACGTCCGGGGGCGCGCGCGGCGGCGCGTATGGCGGCGGCGCTGGCGGCGCCCGAGGCAAGCGCGCCCAGCGGCAACGTCGATAAATCCGGCTGATTCTCGATCCATTCGAGAATGGCCAGGACGCGCTCGGCCAGGCTGGCAATGTTGTAGCGGCTGTCAGGCTCGCACTCTTCTTCCCGGGCGGTCGGCAGATCGAGCGCCATGGTGGCGCAGCCGGAGCGCTGCAATGCTACAGTCATGATCGCCTCGTGTCCGGGCCGGGCGGGGGGCGATTGCAGCAGCAAAACCAGCCGCCGCACATCGGGCGCGTGCGCCAGACGGGCGGGCAGCCATGTGCCGTGCGCGGGGAGACTGAGTTGGGTATGGCGCAATTTCACGGCGTATCGGGAGCGTGACCGGGGTTCCGGGAGATGGAAAGACGGCCTTGGCATGTTGAATTCCGCCGATTATAGGCTTCCGGAGGAAACGGCACACCCAAGAAAAACCACCGCCCTTCCGTGGATGCGATCATCCCGCCCCCCGACCCCATAGGTATCTACCATTCCGAAACAGCGGCGCTTCGCGCCGGAGGGAACGAACTGGATTGCCGCGTCGCTGCGCTCCTCGCAATGACGAGTTCTCCCACTGGGGGGACGCTTGTCTGTGCCCAACCGCAAAGAAAACAGCGTCGCTTCGCTCCGTGTGGTTGGAAACCCTCTCCCGCCCCTGACGGGGCACCCTCCCCCGCAAGCGGGGGAGGGGACGGCAGGCGGCTGTGATTGAGGGATGGTTATCCGGCGGCGCTACGCGCCGTGGCAATCCTGTATGACGGTTCAAGACAAGCCTATTGGAATAGGTTCTTACCCCGCGAGCGCCTCGAACAC
>JAIRLA010000278.1 GCA_031259795.1 Azoarcus sp. | reverse complement strand
AAGCCCTCTTCCGGCTCTGGCGGGCCGCCTTGACTCTCGGCGCGCCGCCGGTGTGTTGCCAACAAGACACAAAATTCCCTTGAAGCACTTTTGAAAACAAAAATAATTTGCGTTAGGATTGCGGCTCTAGTAACCCTGCACGAGAGAACACAATGAAAGTACCGGACGGGTTCACATTCAGCCCGGCAATCCGGCATCGGCTCAATATCGGCCTGCGCACCGGCCTTGCCGCCTTTGGCGGTTACGGCGTGGCGTTGCTCGGCGCGGCGGCGCTCGCGGCGGGCCTGCCGTTCGAGTTTCGTCCCGATGCTGTTTCGCTGGCGATCATGCTGGCTTTCGTGCTGCAACTGATTGCCATCATTTGGGTTTTCGCCGCGGCCACCGTGGCGCGCGCCGTGCTGGGCCTGGCGATTCCGGCGGCGCTTTTCGGCCTGTGGCTGTTGTTGCTGCGCTGAGGTGAACACATGAAATTCGATCAACCGCGCCCGCTGCGCCAGTCGATGAGCTGGCTGCACACTTGGTCGGGGCTGCTGCTGGGGTGGCTGCTGTTCGCCATTTTCGTGACTGGCACCCTGTCCTATTTCCGCAACGAAATCACGTTCTGGATGCAGCCGGAATTGCACCGCGCGCAAGTGGTGGAGCCGGAAGAAATCGCTTATATCCGCGCCCTTGCCCTGCTCGCGCGCGAGGCTCCCGACGCCCAGCAATGGACGATCACCTTGCCCAGCGCGCGCAATCCGACGCTCGGCCTGGGCTGGCAATCCCCCTCGACGGAAAACCGCCAGCCCGGCGGCGCGGCGCGCGGCGGTGAAGAAGGCGTACAGAGCAGGGAGCGGCGGCGCGGCGAACCGGGAGCGGTTGCCGGAGAACGGATGGGAGGCGGCGCGGCGCGCGGCGACGGAGAAGGCGCGCAGCGCGGGGAGCGGCGGCGCGGCGAACCGGGAGCGGCTGCCGGAGAACGGATGGGAAGTGGCGCGGCGCGCGGCGGCGAGGAAGGCATGCGGCGGGAATCGCGGCGCGGCCGGGACGCGGATGGCGCGGCGCGGCCGGAAACGGCTGGACGGCAGACGGAAGCCAATTCGCCACGGCGCCAGGAAGCGGGACAGCAGCGGCAAAGAGCGGGAGAGCAGCGCGGCGGAGGCGGTGGCGGGCGCGGCCCGCGTCTCGTACTCGATCCGGCGAGCGGCGAGACGCTCAGTGGCCGCCCCACGGCGGGGGGCAATTTCCTCTACCGTTTTCATTTTGAGCTATACGGCATGGATCGCATGTGGGGGCGCTGGATCGTCGGCATCGCCACGGTGTTCATGTTTGTGGCGCTGGTGAGCGGCGTCATCGTCCATCGCCGGATTTTCAAGGATTTCTTCACCTTCCGTCCCGGCAAGGGCAAACGTTCCTGGCTGGATGCGCACAATGCGAGCAGCGTGCTTTCGCTGCCGTTTCATCTCATCATCACCTTTTCCGGGCTGGTGCTGTTCGGCAACATGATGATGCCCACCGCGTTCCAGAGCGCTTATCAGGGCAATCTCGACACTTACCGGGCGGAGATGATGCGCGCGCGCATGCCGCAATCCGAAACGCCGCAGCCCTCGGGCGAACGCGCGCCGCTCACCGATCTCGCCACGCTTGTCGCGGCGGCGCGGGATATCTGGGGCGACGGCAAGCAGGTGGGCAGCATCGCCATTACCCATCCCGGCGACCGCAATGCGGTGATCGAACTGCGCCAGATGAATTTCCCCGGCCTGACGGGGGGACGCAATATTCCCGCGCTGCGTTTCAACGGAGCGACGGGCGAGCAACTCGCCACGCCCGCCCTGCGCGAGTCCAGCACGGTGCAGGCGATCGGCAGCGTCCTCAACCTGTTGCACAGGGGATTTTTCGCCACGCCCGTGCCGCGCTGGCTGCTGTTCCTCTCCGGTGTCGGCGGCTCGCTGATGATTGCCAGCGGACTGGTCATCTGGTCGGTTTCACGCGCCAGGAAATTGTCCGGGCCTGCACGCGCGCCTTGGGGACATCGCTTGGTCGACATCCTGAATATCGCGGCCATCGCCGGACTCATGCTTGCCATTGCCGTACATTTCTGGGCCAACCGCCTGATCCCCGCCGATTTGCCCGCGCGCGCCGACTGGGAAATCCGCGCCTTTTTCATTGCCTGGGCCGTCACGCTCGCCCATGCCATCGTGCGCCGTTCCAGGGCGGCATGGGTCGAACAACTTGCCTGCGCGGGGGGGCTGTTCGTGCTGCTGCCGTTCGTCGATGCGGCAACGGGCGGCCTGGGGCTGCCGGACAGCATCCTGCGAGGCCCCGGACTGGTGGCCGGTTTCGATCTCTGCGCGTTGGCGAGCGGCGCCGGGCTGCTTTTCGCCGCCTACAAAGTCCAGCGCCACGCTCCGGGCGCGCGCCTCGTTCCGCCTTCCCGGGAAAGAAACGGCTCCGGGGCGGAAAACGCCGCGGGCGCCGGCAACGCGCGGCCTGATTTCCTGCCTGAAACCGAAGTCCTGGAGGATGCGGCATGAATATCCTGTGCTTTGTACTGAGTCTATGGGGATTCGCCGCCATCAGCGCCAGCATGGATCGCCACGCCAAGGATATTTTCGCCGCCGCCGGTTCGCCGCGCGTGCGCCGCCTGCGTTTGCTGGCCGGTTATATCCTGCTGGCACTGGCGCTGCCTGTGGCCATCGCCGCGCACGGCCTGTCCATCGGCATCTCCGTCTGGTTCGGTTTCCTTGCCCTCGCGGCCACCGCGCTTGCGCTGATATTGAGCTGGCGGCCACGCATCCTGCGCTGGGCGTTGCGCTGATCGTGACGATTGGCGGCGGGAAGGCCGGCAGCGTTGCCGGGACAAATTGTCGCATCGCACGGAACACGGCGGCGCTCCGGGGCGATTTCTCTGTTCCTTTCGGGACGCGCCACGCCGTCGCCTCGCGCGCCCGGCAGTTTTAACAATGTTCAGGAACTCCCAGCATAATGTAATGATTGGTAACGGATTTTGAGATACGATGCGCATTTGTATGGTTCGTGATATGCTTGGCAGGCGCTGGCGGCTTGAATCAATGTCGTCGTGCCAGACTTCTTTCCATGATTTTTCCCATCTGTCCCGAACCATTCACAAGAGGAATACCTACCATGAAGCATTCCCTGCTTACCGCCGCTCTTCTGGCGCTTGCCATTTCTGCTTGCGATCAAAAAGGAGAGTCTTCTTCTCCCGCGCCTGATGTGCCGTCCGAGCAACCCGCGGCGCCAGTGAGCGAAACGCCGGTCGACAGCGCGCCCGCAACAGAGGCTGGAAATGTTCCGGCTGAACCTTCCTCCCCCGAAA
>JAIRLA010000029.1 GCA_031259795.1 Azoarcus sp. | reverse complement strand
GGAACAGACAGGCTGGGTACAGGCCAGGGCCGCGCGCCTGCTGAACATGACGCCAAGGCAAATCTCCTACCGCATTCGCACGCTGCGCATCGACATGAAACAGTTCTGAAGCCGCGCCGTTGTTTTCTTTGTGGTGGGAAGTGGATAGCGTTTCCTTCCTTCGTCCCCCTTTTTATCCAGCGCCGCTGATGAAAGACCGCCTCGGTAAAGTGACGTTCGAGATCGCCGCGTAAATTCCAGTCCCGAGGCGCGGCCCGCCCGCGCCCGGGACGGGCGGCCGGCCGGCGTCAGTGCAGGTGGCGCGGGATTTGTCCGGCTTCGCTTTCCGGCATTTCGGCGTGCACGATTTCGCCTTCGGGCGAAGGGTAGAGCGGCGCGCCGCAGTCGTCGCAGTATTCGAGCGGGAAGCGGTGTTCGAGGATTTTGACTTCGTTGACGCCGCATTCGCGCAGCACGGTTTCGATCTCGCCCGGGGCGTCGTCGGCGTCGTCGTCGCCGCCCAGGAGCGGCCAGACGACGCCGTGTATAACGTCGTCATCGCCGGAGAGGGTGAAGCCGATGCGGTATTCTTCGATCTGCTCGCCCCAGAATGGGGCGACGATGGCGCGCAGTTTGACCACGGGGGCGTCGAGCGAGGTGATGAGGAAGGCGACCGAGGCGTGTACGGAATAGGCGCGGCTGGCTCTGTCGGCGGCGCGGCAGGCGGCGAAATAGGATTCTGGCAGTACGAATTCGAGCGCGCAGCCGGGCAGGAGCGGGGCAAGGCAGCCGCCGCCCTGTCCGCGCCATTGCGCCAGCGCTTCGGCGCGGCTGCCATTGGCTTCTTGCCAGTGGAAAAGGGCGCCGCCGCGCGGCACGGCGACCGCGGCCAGCAGGTAGCGGATGTCGGAGAGGAATTGCGCCGTCTCTTCCATGCCGCCGGTGTCGATGTGCAGATCCTTGCCTTCGAGCGCGGCGCGGCCCAGGCGCGCGGCAAAGGCGGCGGTGGCGCAATAGCCTTGCGGCAGTTGATCGGGGCTGAAGAGGAAGTCGGCCAGGGCGAGGCGGGTGTCGCGGGCGAGGACGTGGGCGAGCAGGTGCACGCGCAGGTTGGTGAGGGTGGCGGCGGGCAGCGGGCAGGCGGGAATGCGGAAGCGCGACCAGGCCAGTACCGGGGCGGCGATGAAGGCGATTTCATGATCGCCGCCGGGAACGGCGGGCGATTCGGCGCGTGATTCGATCGCGTCGGCCAATTCGTCGTAAATCAGCCCGTTGCGGGTGAATGCCTGGTCGAGCGCGGTATTGAGGGTGTCTTCGTCATCGTGGGCGAGCGCCGCATCCACCGCCGCCGCGATGCGCCCTTCCCAATAGCGGTCTTCGATCCGGCAGCAAGACTCGGCCAGACCGCTTGCCAGCCACAGGAGTTCTTCAGCGTGGCGTCCCATGCCGCCACGGCGTTTGGTGCGCGGTCTTTTCATGTCGGGTCCCGTTGTGGAAAGTGTCGCATTCTAGCGCAGGTGGCGCTTTGTTTCTTTTGTTCTTTTTGCGCGCGGCGCGCCCTGTTTATCCGTCCGCTATTCGCCGGGCGTCGCGGCGCGAACGCGGAATATGACACATCATAGGGTAATACGGCAATGCGGACGGCGGGCAATACCATTCATAAATAATTATATCAATTGTGTATTACTTCATGCCCGTTTATCAATACTTATGCAAATCGTGCATTACTTCATGCTCGCCTATTGATGCCCCCAGTATAAAGTGAAGGTGGTGTCGATACGCTTGGTTGTTAACCTTCCAGAGTGGAGAAAATCATGAAAAACATGATGCGCGCGGTTGCCGGATCAGAGGGGGCGTCGGGTGTCTTGCGTAAAACGGGAAATGGACGGGCCATGGCCGCGCGTTCCCGCTGGCGGTGCATGACCAACAAGAAGAAACTGTGCGCGCTCATTACTCTTTGTTTTTCCACGCCATTCCTGGCGACGCCGGCCTTTGGGGCGGAAGTCGGGGACACCAAGCCGGACAGCCTCAATACGGCCTTGACCAAGGGCGGTACGGTGACTTTCAATTCGGCGGGCACGGTTTTCAGCGGTTCGGACAACGCCGTTCGCGTCACGGTTTCGAATACCGCGATCCAGGGAGGCGACGGCGTGGATTTATCCACGGTCATTTCCGGCGTCGCCGCCAGTATCATGAATGGAATCGAAAGCCTGAAAGGCAAGGATGCCGGCGCTTTCGCGGACTGGATCGCGGAACAGGTCCAGAATATTTCCCCGCCCTCCGGATTGCCCCTCATTACCGGCGCCCAGACGAGAGACCGCCTGGGAGACGGAAGCGGCAAGGATTATTTCAACAATACCAACAAGATCATCATCATCAACAACGGCGTGACCGGCCTGACGCTTTCCGGCCTGCGTTTCGCGGATGTGGCGGCGAATTATACCGATACGCGCATTGTCAATGCCCTGATCGGCAATCTCAATACCGTCAGCGGTTTTGCTTCCATCAATGACGTGACGAATAACGTTTTCACTAATCTCGATGTTTCCCTGCGAGCGGACCACGACGATTGGTATTTGGCCGGAGGGGGCATCATCGGTTTGCGCTCCACCGCCGGTTCGGTGGAAATCGACAGCGTTTCCGGCAATGTTTTCAGCGGTCTGAAAGTCGTGACCACTTCTGTTTCCGGCGGCGGCGCGCCGAGCACCTATCTGGAAGGCGGCGGCATCATCGGACTGGACGCGGTTTCTTCGCCCGATACGCCGAAAGGCCACGCCACTCTCGGAAATCTGACCGGCAATTATTTCACCGATGTGCAGGTGCACTCGGACGACATCATTCTGGGCGGCGGCCTGGTGGGAATCAACAATAACAGCAAGAATGCGGACGCCGACCACGGCGATACGACTTTTGCCCGATTGGGCAGCGCCAGCGGCAATGTCTTCGCCGGCAATATTTCCGTCGTGTCCAGATATTCCCTCCGGGGCGGCGGGGTGATCGGCCTGAACGGCCTGAGCACGGCGGCGGTGCGGTTCGACAGTCTCACGAACAATGTTTTCAGCGGTATCCATGTCGAGAGTACGGATTCGTATATCAAGGGAGGCGGCATCATCGGCCTGTCCTCCAACGACAGCACCGCCAGCGACCTTGCCGACAAAAATCCCGCGCCCGAACTGAACGAGGACGGCTCGCTGCCGGACAAGGGATTCGGTTCCATCTACAACGCCTCGATCCACGCGCCGGTTCTGCTCGGCGAAGCCTCGAACAATCTGTTTGCCGGCCTGAGCGTTTCGGCCAAAACATACATCGACGGCGGCGGCGTCATCGGTCTGCGCTCCAATAACGGCATGTCCAGCCTTTCCCGCCTCTCGAACAATACCTTCAAGGGAATTTCCGTCACCATTACCGATGGCGAACTGACCGGCGGCGGCATCGCGGGGCTGTCTTCCATGCAAGCATCGTATCTGGGCACGGTCGACGGCAACTATTTCGACGGAATGAACGTCTCCGTGCGCTCGGCCTCCGCCGGCAGCGGCAATATCCATGGCGGAGGTCTCATCGGCGTGCTGGAAAACAATAAAGCCGATTCCGGATATGCCGCCTCTTCCGCCATAACGAACAACTACTTCACCGCGTCCAATGTCAAGGCGGATGGCGAAATCCAAGGCGGCGGCTTCATCGGCGCCAATTCGTCGATGGAGGCGGCGGGCGCGGCCGGATTCGACAACATCAGCGGCAACAGCTTCATGGGCATCGGCGAGGCCAGGAACACCGTCTCGGCCCATGCCATCTCCGGCGGGGGCATCATCGGCGTCAACGTCGGCGGCGGCACGGCCTTCATCGCCAACCTGGCGAGCAACGACTTCGTCTCGACAAGCGTGAGTTCCGACACCTACATCTATGGCGGCGGTCTGGTGGGGGTGCGCTCCGACAATCTCGCCTTCATCGGCAAGATCGTCGACAGCAATTTCCTCTACACGCAGATCACGGCGGGCAGCTATATCGACGGCGGCGGCATCATCGGCGTCACCGGCAAGGCGGACAACAGCCCGACCACCGGCATCACCCTGATCGACAGCAGCAATTTCGTCGGCAATACCATCACGGCCAAAAACGGGCAGATCATGGGCGGGCTGGTATACAGCTACGGCGCGCCGGACATGACCATCAGCGACAGTTACTTCGTGCAGAACACTTTCAATTCGAGCGTCACCGCCAGCGCCTACCAGGGCGACGCCTACGAGGCGAAAGTCTTTGGCGCTGTGACCGTGGATACCGGGGTCGCCACCGCCTCCGGCCAACCCCACACGCTGACCCTCCGGGCCACGAACGGCAACAGCACGGCGTTCATGGGCAATCTAAGCAATGAAGGCGGGCGTTACGGCCAGGCCAACGCGCTTTATTTCGGGGTCATCCCGAATGTGGATGGCGGCAACGTGGGCGGCGATCCGGCGGAAACCGACGCGCAACTCAACATCGACGCGCGCGCCGGCGGTTCGGTGCTGCTCTACGACCCGATCGAGGTGAACCAGGACAACGGCAAGACCTTCAACATGAATGTGCTTGGCGGCGGCGGCGATTTCATGTGGGGCGGCGACAACAAATTCACCGTGGACAGCGCGGGCGCCGTGACCCTCGCATCCGGCAGCCGTACTTTCCTGATCGAAGGCATGAGCCTGGCGGCGCCCGATTTCCACTTCAACCAAGCCAGCGGCGCCCGCCTGGTCGTACAGGGCTATAACACCTTGGACCTCGCCAACGGCGGCGCCGCCCTGAACGGAACCATACTGTTCAACCTGGCGGATACGGAACTGAATTCCGCGAAAGACGCGCTCCTGACCATCCATGCGCCGCAGGACGGCGTCAGCATCGAAGGCAGCACCGTGCGCCTGAGCCACCTGCGCAGCAACGCCCCCTTGCTGCAAGCCGGCGACCAGTTCTATCTCATCAGCACCGACGGCGACAACCACCTCGGCGGCCTGCCGACCAACGGACAGGTATATGTGCGCCAGGGGCTGACCGTGGGCTACAACTTCATCGTCGACACGAACGATGTGCGGGGCGCGGGCGACAACGGCCAGTATCTCGTCGCCCGCCTGCCGGAGGCTCCGCCTGTCGTCGAACCGCCGGTCGAGCCGCCCGTCGAACCGCCGGTGGAACCACCCGTCGAACCGCCGGTCGAGCCAACGCCGCCCGATGATCCGCCGGTCGAGCCAACGCCGCCCGTCGAACCGCCGGTCGAGCCACCCGTCGAGCCACCCGTCGAGCCACCCGTCGAACCGCCGGTCGAGCCGCCCGTCGAACCGCCGGTCGAGCCGCCGGTGGAACCGCCCGTCGAGCCCCCAGACGATCAGCCTGAAGAGCCTCCGGACGACCCGCCGGTCGAGCCACCGGTCGAGCCTAAC
>JAIRLA010000279.1 GCA_031259795.1 Azoarcus sp. | reverse complement strand
TCTGAGTATGGGGAAAACGCTTGTACCCCATCAGGCAGCGCTTTCATCCCTGCTGACAATGAACTTATGCAATAAACATTGACCGTCGCTAGCTATTTCGGGTTGTGTAGATACCTATGTGCGGGGGGCGAGGGGAATCCATTGGAAAAACTCGTCATTGCGAGGGCCGCAGGCCCGTGGCAATCCAGTCCATTCTTTCTATCCGGCGCGAGAGCGCCGCTGATCGTCCGGTTGCGAGAACGCATGAACAAGGGATGTCCTGAACCAGATTCAATTTCATGATCAACATGTCCGTCATTACCATGATTCTTCTGGCGACCCTGCTGGGCGGCGCCATCAGCATGGCGCTCGCCGCGTTGCTGGCGTTTCGCCTCTCGCAAGGCGCCCGCATGGCCCTGGTCGCCTTCGCCGCCGGCGTCATGCTCTCTTCCGCCTGGCTCGACATCCTGCCGGAAGCCGTCCAGGCGCTGCCCGCCGCCACGGCGCACGAACACGCGGGCGCGCACGAACATGAGCGCGAGCGCGCGGGCGAACATGAACACGCGGGCACGCATGAACATGAGCACGAACACGAACACGCGGGCGGGCGCGAACCCATCCCTTCCGAAAGCGCCGCGCGGCACGGCGAACATGCGCACGGGGACGCACACGACGGCCCGCTCTTCCGGCTTTTCGCGGTCGTCCTGCTCGGCATCCTCGGTTTTTTCACCCTGGAACACCTGGCGCTCTGGCGGCACGCGCACGCGGAAAGCGGTCACGCCGCGCATGAAAGCATGGTCTCCGCCGCCCCGCTGGTCCTGATCGGCGACGCCTTCCACAATTTTGTCGATGGCTTCATGATCGCCGCCGCCTTCATCGCCGACCCGCGCCTGGGCGCCACCGCCACCTTCGCCATCATCGTGCACGAAATCCCGCAGGAACTTGGCGATTTCATCGTCCTGCTCCATGCTGGCTACAGCCGCGCCAAAGCCCTCCTCGCCAACGCCGCCTCCAGCCTGACGGCGGTCGCCGGCGGCCTTGCCGGTTATTTTTCCATGGCCGACGCCAGCGCCCTTCTCCCCTACGTACTGGCGCTTGCCGCCGCGAGTTTCATCTACATCGCGCTTGCCGACCTCATCCCCATGCTGCGCCACGAACCCGGCCACAACAACCGCTTCGCGCGCCAGTTCGCCCTCATCGTCCTGGGCAGCGCCATCGTGCCGCTGATCGGCATGTGGGCGCACCATTAGACCGTGTCGTCACAATACCTTTACCCATAAAGCAATACACCGGATCTGCACGGCGGTCACAAAAGTCGCATCGATCATCAGCCACTCATATCTAGGGAACGCATGATGCCGTGCGCGCGTTGTACAAACTTCACCCGGAATAGACTGATTCATGTATCTTTTCGGAAAGTGGAAAACCATGTTTTCCCATCCCTTTTTTCCCATTCCTTTCAATTGGCGGAATTCGCGGCATGACTTCTCTTACTATTCGTGGCTTGGCGCAGGAAATCGAACAAATCAGCGGCGCGATTCGCGCCGAGCCGCTCGAGGCTTCCCACCGGCTGGCGCTGGCGCAATTGCGGCTTGTGCAGGGGGAGTATCAAAAGGCGCTGCAACAATTGCAACTTGCCTGCCAATTCGATGCCGAACTGGCGCCGGAAGCGCAACTGATCAGGATGCTCGTGCGCGCCGAGCAGACGCGCGAGGCGGTATTCGCGGGGAAAATCCTGCCGGATTTGCTGGCTCCGGCTCCCGCGTGGCTTGAAAGCATGATCGAGGCGTTGCGCCAATCCGGGGAAGAAGCGGCGCAAACGCGGCGCGCGGCGCTGGCCGCCGCGCCTGCGTGCAAGGGCGGCCATGGCGACGGGCCGCCTGCCGCGTTCGAGTGGATTGCCGACGGCGACGAACGGCTCGGGCCGGTGATCGAGATCATTCTGGGCGGGACATATTACTGGGCGCCGTTCGAGATCGTGGAAAGCCTGCGAATTCCGGCGCCGAAACGCGCCATGGACCTGGTCTGGGCGCCTGTGGATCTGAAATTGACCGGCCATCCCGCCAAGATAGCTTATATGCCCGCGCGATACCCTCCCCCGGCAGGGGGGAATTCCGACGCGCTACTGACGGGCGCCGAAACGCTCTGGCACGAATCCCCGGGCGGCACATGGCACGGCGCGGGACGCCGGGTGTGGTATGTGGATGGGGAAGCGCTCGATATGTTCGGCGCGGGCCGGATAAATCTCGAACATTGACCAGAGACAGGAATCAGGGACCGGATTCGACGCGGGCGGTTGCGCCGCCCGCGTGTTTTTCCCGATCCCTGGAACCCGATCCCGGCGTCAGGCGTTGCCCCCCTTGGCGGACGGCAGTTTCGAGACCAAGCGCAGGCTCATGGTGAGTCCTTCGAGCTGGTAATGCGGGCGCAGGAAGAACTTGGCGCTGTAGTAGCCGGGGTTGCCTTCGACGTCCTCGACGACGACCTGGGCGGCGGCGAGCGGTTTGCGCGCCTTGGTGTCTTGGCTCGAATTGCGCGGATCGCCATCGACGTAATTCACGATCCATTCATTGAGCCAGCGCTGCACGTCTTCGCGTTCCTTGAATGTGCCAACCTTGTCCCGCACGATGCACTTGAGGTAGTGGGCGAAACGGCAGCAGGCGAAAAGGTAGGGCAGGCGCGCCGAGAGGTTCGCGTTCGCCGTGGCGTCCGGGTCGTAGTACTCGGCGGGTTTTTGCAGGCTTTGCGCGCCGATGAACGCGGCGGAATCGGTGTTCTTGCGATGGATCAGCGGCATGAAGCCGTTCTTGGCCAGTTCGGCTTCGCGGCGATCCGAGATGGCGATTTCGGTCGGGCATTTCATGTCCACGCCGCCGTCGTCGGTCGGGAACGTGTGGCACGGCAGGTCTTCGACGACGCCGCCGGATTCGACGCCGCGAATCGATGTGGTCCATCCGTATTGCTTGAAGCTGCGGTTGATGTTGGCCGCCATCGCATAGGCGGCGTTGATCCACAGGTAACGCTGGTGGTCGGCTCCGCCGGTGTTTTCCTCGAAATCGAATTCGTCGATCGGATTGGTCTTGGCGCCATAGGGCATGCGGCCGAGGAAACGCGGCATCGCCAGCCCGATATAGCGTGAATCGTCCGATTCGCGCAGGCTGCGCCATGGGGCGTATTCGGTATTTTCGAAGATCTTGGTCAGGTCGCGCGGATTCGCCAGTTCCTGCCACGATTTCATTTGCATCACGGCGGGATCCGCGCCGGCGATGAAGGGGCAGTGCGCGGCGGCCGATACTTTTGCTATTTCCCCGAGCAGTTCGATGTCCGGGGCGGAATGATCGAAATAGTAGTCGCCGACCAGGCAGCCATAGGGAGCGCCGCCGAGTTGCCCGTATTCTTCTTCGTAAATACGCCGGAAAATCGGGCTTTGATCCCAGCCGGTGCCTTTATGACGCCGCAGGGTGCGATGCAGATCTTTCTTGGAGATGTTCATGAAACGGATCTTGAGCATTTCGTCCGTTTCGGTGTTGTTTACGAGGTAATGCAGTCCTCGCCATGCCGATTCGAGTTGCTGGAAATCCTCATGATGAATGATCCGGTCGATCTGTTCGCTCAACTTGCGGTCGATTTCCGCGATGATCGCCTCGATGGTGCGGTAGGCGTCGCCGGGCAGCGTGATCGCGGAACCGATGGCCTGTTGGGCGAGCGTGCGCACGGCGGTTTCGACGGCTGTGCGTTGTTCTTCCGTCTTGGGCTTGAATTCTTTTTCGAGCAGGGCGGCGAAATCCGTCTGTTCCGCATAGGATGCGGCGGCTGCCGGCGATGTGCGGGCGCTGGTCTCGGGCATGGCGGTCAGTCTTCCTGTTTGTCGTCGGTGTTCCTGGCCGCGGGAACGGCCTGGGCGGGAGCGCTGGCAAGGGATTTGAGCAGCGCCGGGTCCTTCAGGACGCCATCGAGCAGGTTTTCCGCTCCGATCTTGCCGTCCATGTAAGTCAGCAGATTGTTCAACTCGGTGCGCGCCTGCAACAATTGCCGCAGGGGCTCGACCTTTTGGGCGATGGCCGCCGGCTTGAAATCCTCCATGCTCTCGAAGGTGAGATCGACCGCGATCTGTCCGTCGCCCGTCAGGGTGTTGTCGACGGAGAAAGCGACTCTTGGCTTGATGGCTTTCATGCGTTCGTCGAAATTGTCGATGTCGATTTCGAGGAACTTGCGGTCGGTGACCGGAGGAGGCGCTTCCTTCGGCTTGCCGGACAGATCGGTCATGACGCCCATCACGAACGGCAGCTGTATCTTTTTCTCCGAGCCGTATACTTCGACGTCGTATTCTATCTGCACGCGGGGAGCGCGATTGTCCCCGATGAATTTCTGTCCGCTTTTCTTCTTTGGTATGTCAGGCATTGCGAGAACTCCTTGGTGAATGAAGCACGATGGTCACGGCGATATCGAACCCCCGGGTGGCGGCGCCACCTGTGTTCCGCTGCCGCATTTCGATGACAATGGTCGCCAATCGATTCAGTCTCCGGATTCCCCCGCCAGCACCTGGAGTTGCTGCAAGCCGCTTGGCGTCAAATCCTCGACGAGCGAGAGGAAATCCATATTGGCGAGCCGCTCGATGCGGCGAATCAACAGGGGGGCGGGGTGTGAAGGTTCGTTGTTTTCAAAATAGGTCCGCGCCAATGCGAGCGCCTTGAAGGCATCCGCGCGAGTGGCGATCGACGGGGGAAATGCATGGCTCGCCGCGCTCGCCGGTGTGGATGCGAGAGAAGCGGCGGCGGAGAGGGCGGGTTCCTGTGCATCGGCGATGCCGGGGGCGGGCTGCGCCGTTTCTTCCTGCGCCGTTTCTTCTTGCGTCGCGCCGACGAAGCGTTCGAGACGGGCGGCGATGCCCGCCAGCAATTCGAGGTCGGGCCAATACTCCGCTTCGAGCCGTTCCCTGAATATGGAGGCAATCGCGGCGAGCGAAGAGTGAATGGAAATTATCGCGGCGAAATGCTCCCGGTTTCGCTCTTTTTCTTCGGTGGCTATTCGTGAAAGCTGATCGAGGGAGGATACGATCGTTTCTTCTCCTGCCGGCTTGCCATTGAACAGGTTTTCCGCGGTCGATATCGTGACCGTTCCGATGGGAGTTTCGAGAAACACCGCCTGCCGCAAGGCGCGCACGAGACCCATCGGGTCGGACAGGCTCGCGATGGCGTTGCTGCGAAACAGTGGATCGTAATCGCCGTCGATGTCCAGCGCCGGATGCAGCGTATCCCATTGGCTTTCGAGCCAGCGCGCCATCAGCGCCAGTCCCTGCGCCAGCCCCGGCAGGCCGTGTTGTTGCAGGGCCGCCTGGCAGACCGTGGCGAGGATGCGCAAATCCCTGCTTTGTTCGAGTAGCGCGCAACCGGCCTTGAAAACCGCGCCCCATTCCGGTCCTTGCGCGGGAATGATATGGTCTCCGACCTGACGCTCCCCGCGGCCTGTCGAGAGTGCGGTGAATTCGGCGAACGCGGGGGTGTATTCCAGATCTTCGCCGGCGGCTTCGCCTGCTTCCAATAAAATCTGGCTAAAAATCGGGTTCATCGCAAAGGAACTATCTCACGTGCTGGACACAAGAATACTAACTTGTTATGCTCACAGAGTCAACGTTAACACAAATGCTTTTGGCGTGCATGCTGGCGAATCGCGGGGAGAACCATAAGTGTATGCGGGGCTTGGTCGTGCAAGGGCTTTTCATCTTTTCGGTATTATTCTTATTGGCATGGCGCTTCCGGGATGCGCGCTGTTGGATATTTTCAGGCCGGTAGAAAGACCGGAACTCCCGGTTCCCCTGGAAATCACCATGGGCGCGGCGGAACGCGTCAATCCGACCGCGGCGGGCAGGCCCTCGCCAATCGTGGTGCGCCTGTTCGAGCTTTCCAATGATGCGCAATTCCTGTCCGCCGACTATTTCGTGCTGATGGGGCAGGGGGGCGTGCCGTTGGGCGAGGAAATGCTCACCAATGACGAATACAACCTGCTGCCGGGCGAAACCAGGATGGTGCGCAGGCGCGCCGCGCTCAACAGCAGGTTCCTGGGGGTGGTCGCCGGGTATCGGGACCTGACCGGCAGTACATGGCGAGCGGTGGCGCCGCTGCCCGCGCCTTATCTTGCCGGGCGGGTGTGGAGCAACTCCGAGTCGCCGACCAAACGCCTGTATGTGGTGCTGGGCGAGCGCGGCGTGGCGATATACGAGGAACAGCCGGGGAAATGACCGGCGTCGCAAGAAAAATGTTTTTGGCGGGGAATCTCCGCGGGGCCGGGCGGCGGAAGATTCCCGGCGCCATGATGTCATTGTTTTTCAGGATGCGTGGTATATATGGGCTATATCAACAAGGTCGTCTGGTCGGAGGGAATGTTCCTGCGGCCACAGCATTTCCAGCAGCAAGAGCGTTATTTCGAGTCTTTCATCCGGCGCGGCCAGGGGGCTTTCGAAGGGTTTTTCTGGGGGTTCAGCGTCCTCGAGATCGACCCCGATGCCCTGGGCCTGGGAACGATACTGATACGGCGCGCCCGCGGCCTGTTGCCGGACGGCACGCCGTTCGACCTGGCCGCTGATGGAGGGGGGCCGCTCGCATTCGATTTCCCGCCGCACGCGAAGAATGCCACGGTATGCCTGGTATTGCCGGCATTGCGGGAGGGCGTCGAGAGCGTCATCTACGATGAGGACGGCGCGAGCGCCGCCAGGTTCAGGGCCTCGACGTTCGAGGCGGCGGACGCCAACGCGCTTGGCGCGGGCGCGGCGGAGATCCAGATCGCCCGGCCCCGTTTCCGCCTGATGCTGGAAGCCGATGTTCCCCATGGCTGGATCGCCATGAAAATGCTGCATGTCACCGAGCGGCAGGCGGACAATGCGTTGCGCGTGGATCGGGAATTCATTCCGCCGACGCTCAATTGCCGCACACAGGAGAGCCTGTCCGGCTTCATCCGCGAGACGGCGAGCCTGCTCGGCCAGCGCGGGGAAGCGCTGGCGGGACGCCTTTCGGCCAGCGGGCGCGGCGGAATTTCCGAAGTCGGCGAGTTCCTCATCCTGATGCTCATCAACCGCTGGCTGCCGCTGATCGTGCATCTCGGGCAGATCGACGTGCTGCATCCGGAACGTCTCTATGCGCAATTGGTTGGCCTGGCGGGCGAACTGATCTCGTTTTCTTCGGAGACGCGGCGGGCGACCGGTTATCCCGCCTATGTTCACGACGATCTACAGACGTCGTTCCGCCCCCTTTTGCTGGATTTGCGCCGGGCGCTGGCCACGGTGCTCGACCAGACGGTCATCCGCATCGAGTTGCAGGAGCGCAGGTTCGGCATCAAGCTGGCGAATGTCGCCGACCGCGCTTTGTTCAAGCAGGCCTCGTTCGTGCTGGCCGCGCACGCGGATCTGCCCGTGGAGCAGATGCAGGCGCAGTTTCCGGCGCAGGTCAAGATCGGGCCGGTCGAAAAAATCCGCGACCTCATCAACCTGCAACTTCCCGGCATCGTGCTGCGGCCCTTGCCGGTCGCGCCCCGGGAGCTTCCTTTCCACGCGGGCTATAACTATTTTGAACTCGACACCCGGCACGAGCTGTGGAAAGAGCTGGAAAAAAGCGCGGGGATGGCGCTGCATGTCGCCGGGGATTTTCCCGGCCTCGGCCTTGAATGCTGGGCGATCCGCAAATGACGGATGCGATGGAAGCGAACACGGCGCCGGGGATGCGGGAAGGCGCGCGCGCCGCCGCCGCGCCGGGACCGCGCGCCGCCGCCGCCGGCATCGAGCTGGAGTACGACAGCGCCAACGGCGTGAATCCGCTGGTGTGGGCCGCCGGGCGTTTGCTCGACATGGTGGCGCAGATACGGAGCATGCCCCAACTCGACGATCTGGCGAGATTGCGGCGGCAGTTGGTCATGGAAGTGCGCGCCTTCGAGCAGCGCGCCCAATCAGTGGGCATAGCGCGCGACGAATTGATCGGCGCGCGTTATTGCTTGTGCACTGTCCTCGACGAAGCGGCGGCGCATGCGCCGTGGGGAAGCAAGGGCGCCTGGGCGAAACAAAGCCTGCTGGTTTCGTTTCACAACGAAGCTTGGGGCGGCGAGAAATATTATTTGCTGCTGGCCCGGCTGGCGCAGAATCCCGAGCGCCACAAGAATCTCATTGAATTGTTGTATTACTGCAACGCGCTTGGTTTCGAAGGGCGTTTCAGGATCATCGACAATGGCTATTCGCAGCTTGAAATCCTCAAGCGGCGGATCGCCTCGATTCTCGACAAGGTCAAGGGCGGCTACGAGACGCGTCTCGCGCCGCACTGGCAGGGGGTGAGTTCGACGCCGCCGGCCTGGCGGCTGGTGCCGCCCTGGGTCGTCGCGGTGCTGTGCGGGCTGATCGGTCTCGGGATTTATCTGTGGTTCCTGTTTTCCCTGGGGAGCCGCTCCGATATCGTCTATGCGCAACTGGCGGCGATGAAGATTCCGGAGCCGGCGGCGGCGGCGGTCGTGCAGAGACCGACGGGCACGGCGGAGAAGCTGCGCCGCTTTCTCGAACAGGAGATCCGCGAAGGGCTGGTGGAAGTCACGGAAAAAGCCAATCGCTGCATCGTGACCCTGACCGGGGACGGATTGTTCGAGTCCGGAAGCACTGATATCCGTTTCCGCTACCTGTCGGTGCTCAAGCGTATCGCCGATGCGCTCAGGGAAATCGACGGCAATGTGCTCGTGTCGGGCTATACCGACAACGTGCCCATGCGCAGCCTGCGCTTTCCTTCCAACTGGGAGTTGTCACAGGCGCGCGCCGAGGCGGTCAAGGGATTGCTCGACAGCCACCTGGGGCAGACAGGGCGCATTCGCGCCGAAGGACGCGGCGAGGCCGAGCCGGTCGCGCCCAATAACACGCGGGAAGGCCGCGCCCGCAACCGCCGTGTCGAAATTGCCGTGCTGCTGTCGGCGGAGGCCATCCAGCATCAGCTCGACGCCACGAGAGGCCAGCCATGATCTCGTCGTGGCTGCGGCGCATTTTCGGCTGGCTGCTCTCCCGCGCGCTCTGGGTGACGATTGGCGTCATCGCGGTCTTCCTGCTCATCTGGTATGCCGGGCCGCTGTTCGCGTTCGGCGACGCGCGTCCGCTCGCCTCCGTCGAGGCCCGTTGCTGGCTGATCGGCCTGATCCTGGCGTATTTCCTGTTGCGTTTCCTGCTGGCGCGCTGGCGCGCGGGGCGCATGAACGAGCGCATCGCCGGGATGTTGCGCTCGACCCTGAGCGCGCGCCCGGACGAAGAGACGGGACAGGTCGGCATATTGCGCGACCGCTTCGCCGATGCGCTCGATGTACTGCGCAAGGCGCGCTTCGAGAAAACGAAGCCCACGCTCTGGGGGCGCATCCTGCGGCATGGCCGGTATGTGTACGAACTGCCCTGGTACGTCATCATCGGCGCGCCGGGCGTCGGCAAGACGACCGCCCTGCTCAACTCCGGGCTGTCGTTCCCCCTGGCCAGGCAGGTCGGCGCGGCGGCGATTCGCGGCGCGGGCGGCACGCGCAATTGCGACTGGTGGTTTACCAACGAGGCGGTGTTCCTCGATACCGCCGGACGTTACACCACGCACGAGTCCGACGTGGACGCGGACAAGGCGGAATGGCTCGGCTTTCTTTCGCTCCTGAAGAAAAACCGCAGCCGCCAGCCGATCAATGGCGTGCTGGTGATGCTGTCGGTGACGGAATTGCTCGGGGCGAACGAGGAAGGCCGCCAAGCCGGCGCCGCGACTCTGCGCCGCCGGCTCGATGAGCTGCGCAACGATCTGGGCATGTCGTTTCCGGTGTATCTGCTCGTCAATAAATGCGACCTGCTGCTGGGGTTCGACGAGTATTTTTCGCCGCTCGACCGTTCCGGGCGCGAACAGGTGTGGGGGTTCACCCTGCCGTTTTCTCCCACGGGAACATTCGAATTCGATCCGGCGCAGTTTGCCGTCGAACTCGATTTGCTGCGGGCGCGTATCTTCGCCGGGCTGGTCGATACCTTGCAGGGCGAGCCGGATCTCAGCCGCCGCGAGTTGATTTACGCTTTTCCGCAGCAGTTCAGCGCCTTGACGCTGATTATCAGGGAAGTCGCGGCGGCTTTGCTCGCCGCCTCGCGTTTTTCGGCTTCTCCGTTGCTGCGCGGCGTCTATTTCACCAGCGCCACGCAGGAAGGCACGCCATTCGACCGTATCGTGCATGCGCTCGGCCAGGGATTTCCGGTGCAAAGTCCCCGGAAGGCCGCCGCCGGAGAAGGCAAGGCTTATTTCTTGCAAGAATTGCTTTCCCGCGTCGTGTTCGCCGAGGCGCATCTGGCCGGATCGGACAGGCGCGCGGAACGCCGTTCGCGCGCCTGGCATGCCGGGGCATACGCGCTTTGCGTGGGCGCGCTGTGCGGCTCGACGCTGGCCTGGATCGGCAGCGATCTCAACAACCAGACCTATATCGAGGAAGTCGGCCAGAAGGCCGCCGTCTTCAAGGATGAATTGGGCAACCTGCCCGAGAGAAACAATATCAGCATCAATGCGCTGTTGCCGATACTCGGCATGGCGGAAGCCTTGCCGGACAGCGCCTTTTTCAAGGTCGATGATCCGCGGATTCCATGGCGGTTCGGACTTTACCAGGGGAAAAAGCTCAAGGCCGGGGCGAGGCCGTTGTACGAGTATTTGCTGGAGAGGCGTTTCGGCCCGGTAATCAAGGCCAATCTGGAGCAGTGGCTGCGCAGCGTGGGGGTCGACGATCTGGAGTTTTCTTATGAGTTGCTGAAGGCTTACCTGATGATGCACGAGCCGGAGCATTTCGACGAAAAGGATTTCTCCGATTTCGTGGAAGCCCTCTGGGGATACGATTTTCCCCAAGGCGCACTGGCCGAGGAGCGCGCGGCGCTGGCGCGGCACATCAAGGCCCTGATCGGCCTGAACGCGGGAAGGTCCGCCGCCGCGCCGCTGTCCGCCACGGCGATGGATGCTTCGCTGGTGCAGGCCACCCGCGCGCGCCTGACGCAATACACGACTTCGCAACGCATTTACAGCCGTCTGAAGCGCTTGCTGCAAAACAATCAGTTGCCCGAATTTTCCGTTTCTTCCGAAGTCGGCGTACAGGCGGCGCAGGTGCTCAGGCTCAAGAGCGGGCGCTCGCTGACGCACGGCGTGCCGTCCCTCTATACCTATCGCGGCTACCACGAACTATTCGAGGTGGAACTCGGCCGCGTCCTGAATTTCGTCGGCAAGGACGAGTCCTGGGTGCTCGGCTTCACCCGCAACGAGCGCGACGCCTTGCAGGATGTCGCCTCCGGCAAGCTGATGCTCGACGTCAAGCGCCACTATGTGACCGATTACATTTCATATTGGGAGAAGTACATCGACGACGTCACCATCATCGAACCCAGATCGCTGCGGGAAGCGGCGCAGATTGTAGACATACTTTCCGGGGTCGATTCGCCGTTGCGCCGCTTCATGGTGGGCGCGGCGCGGGAGACGACGCTCCTGAAGGACACCGCTCCCACGAACACGCAGCAATCGGTGTTCAACCGCGCCAGGCAGACCGCCAATGCGACAGTAAACGATTTGCGGCAGATCGTGCCGCCGGGAACGGTCGGCCCGCTGACGCCGAAGGAAATTCCTGAAATGGCGGTCAACATCCGTTTTGCGCGCGTTGCGCAGCTTTGTCAATGGCAGCGGTGGAGATGGCGCCAATTCTCCGATGCTCCAGGCGGTCAGGAAGCTCGCAGAGTTGCACGGCCTGTTGGCGCTGGCGATCAACAGGGCGG
>JAIRLA010000186.1 GCA_031259795.1 Azoarcus sp. | reverse complement strand
TCGGGCACCCTCCCCCGCAAGCGGGGGGGGGAGGTCCATCGCACGAAGGGAGTCCATCGGAAGAATGCGCCATTGCAAAAGTCTCCCCCCCCCCCCTCGTCATTGCGAGGAGCGCATCGACGTGGCAATCCAGTTCGTACCATCCGGAGCGAATCGACGCTGTTTTCTTGGCGGCGGGGCGTGGACAGGCGTCCTGTTTCTTCTTCCCCTTTTTCTATTCAGCGTCGATGGAACGCGCCGGATTGCCACGTCGATGCGCTCCTCGCAATGACGGCGATTCTTGCGGGCGCTTCGCGCCCGGTAACTTTACTGTTTACTGTCATCTGAACATCGTTTTCGCGCTGGCTTCGCCTTCATTTTACAAAAATGCGGCAAAATCGCGTTCATCATCATTGTTGCCGAAAGGAGACTGCCATGCAGGACATTGTAAAAACGGGCGAAAAAGCGCCGGATGGGCGCGCCCGGCTCATGCTCTACCTTACCGTCGGGCTGGTGCAGGGCCTTTTGCTGGCCGTGCTGACGCGCAACGATCGGCTGCTGATCCTGTATTTCGCATGGCTTATGCCCATCCTCATGCTGGCCATTCTGCTGCCGCAGGCGCTGTATTACAGCGAGGCCGCCGCCCCGGGCAGGCGGCGCGGGATAGTGTGCGCGGCCGCGATAATGGCGGTCGTCATTGGCGTCTATCAGGGCGCAACCTTCAGTGCGGGGCACGAATTCCACCTCGCCGCGGCACTTGCACTCTCATTACTCCTTTTCATTGGCGCGCCCGCGCTTTCCGTTCAGACCGACTGGCGCGCCGCGCGCTACCCGCAATGGGTCGATGCCGCCTTGCGGGCGTTTGGCCTGCTGGCGCAGGGCGGATTGATCCTGGGGCTGGCCTGGATCGCATTCGCGGCGGCGGATGGGCTGTTCTCGCTTTTGGGGATGCGCTGGGTCAGGAAAACGATTTTCAGCGCCTGGTTCTCCTTTCCGTTCAATTGCCTGGTTTTCGCCTGGCTCGCCGCGCAGGCGGGACTCGACGATTCGATGGCGCAACGCACCCTCGCGCGCTGCATGCGGCTGTGCGGCTGGCTGTATCCGATGATGGCCGGGATCGGCATCCTCTTCGTCGCAAGCTGGATCGGGGGCATCGAGGCGCTGCTCAGGACGGGCAGGGCGGCCACCATCCTGCTCTGGTTTCTCGCGCTGCTGATTTTTTTCTTCAACCTCCATACCCGCTGCGGCCTGGAAGCAAGGCCGGCGAAATGGCTGCGCTGGATCGCCGCGGCAGGCTGGATTGCCGCGCTGCCAATGCTGGCCGTCGCCCTGTATGGCCTCGGTCTGCGCATCGAACAGTACGGGCTGAGCGAGGAGCGCATCTGGGGGCTGCTCGCCGCCTGCATCATCGCGATCTTCGTTCTGGGTTACTGCGCGCACGCGGCGGCGGAATTTTTCCGGCCGGAAGGCGCGGGCAGGACGCTCTCCAGAACGCACCTTGCGGCAAGCCTCGCGCTTGCCGTCAGCGTGCTGACGATGTTCTCCGGCATCGCCGACCCGCGCCGGATCAGCGTGCAGAGCCAATGGCGGCAATGGGCGCAGCAGCGGACTTCCGATTGGGAATTCAAGCGCTTTCTCAAATACAAGGGCGGCGTTTTTGGCGAGGATGCCTTGCGCGAACTGGAAGCGCGCGCCAAGGATGCGAATGATCCGCTCGCGCGGCAGGCGCAGGCTCTGCTCGACAGCCAGGAAGAAGGCGTGGATGCGAGCGCCGACCTGTTGCGCGCCATGAAGGTTTTTCCCGGCGAAGAGACCGCGCCTGACGGATTGATCGAAGCGTGGGCTTCCAGCGGCGCGCCCAAGGCGTGCCGCGTCCCGTCGAACCGCGTCCCGTCGAAAGATGAACCCGCTTGTCTGATCTGGAAATTCCGTCCGGGGAAGGACGCGCCCGAAAGCTACACCCTGCTGGTCAGGAATGGGGGCGCATCGCATAACAGAACGGCGAAAGTCTGGCAGGAAGTGCGTCCGGGAAATTGGGATATCGTCGCCAGTCTGGAGCCGGAATGCCGGGATGCGGACGCGCGGGAGGCGCTGTTTGCCGCCGTGATCGCGGGTTCCGCGCGCTTTGCGCCGCCAGAAAGAAGTTATGACGATATACTTGCCGGCAATGTCCGGATAATGTTGTCGCCATCCGGCGATGCGAAACGCGAGTGCGGTCGCGCAACGCCCTGACAATGGAGCGGGCAAAGCGAAGATGGCGCGCCACGGCGAGCGGCTCCCCGCGCTGACGGCAGCCGCCTGATCTGCCCGGCGCGCCCGATCCGCCGCGATTCACGGCCATGCGGGAAGGCTGGCGCCCGCCGACGTTGATGGAAAAGAGCGACATCCGTGGCGTCGCCGGGCGACAACGCGCCTTTCCCGTTTTCACCCGCCCTGGCGCGCAAGATCGCGCCCGCTTGAAATCTGCCGCCACAATGCTTCCGGCGCTTTATCTTTGGCACGAAACCCTGTCATTGGGAATGCTCGCGTTTTCACGGCGGTTGCCGAGATTGTGGAGCTTTTTCCCGGCACAACAAAAAGACGGCGGGAATCAATCATTTGATAAATGATGGATATTTGTCATGTTTTTGCGAGTAACGTCATGTTGGATTTTCATGTCAATCGTCGGATTCGGGCATTTGGCGAGAGTCTGCCCGAGCCGGTAGTCCCCGGAGGGATTCAGGAGATAGCGTTTCGACGAGATGTGGCATTTCATCGGCTCAAGAAAAGAAATGCCGGATCATCAAGACCCTGGAACACTGACGCGTGGGAGGCCTTCGCCAGGGGCTTGTCTCCCGAACGCCACATCGCCGGCAAGAGCCATACCACCAGCATCGAACGCGACGACAGCAATACTCGCCGCCACCTGGGAAGATTTACCCGACGAACCAAGGTGGTCTCGCGCGAGGAATCCATGGTCGACCTGACCTTGCGCATCTGGCACGCCGTCACAACAACCAACCAGTTCTCCAGCTTTCAACAAACTTTATTATCTGTATGCACGAAGGGAGTCCATCGGAAAAATGCGCCATTGCGAAAACCCCCCCACCTCGTCATTGCGAGGAGCGAATCGACGCGGCAATCCAGTTCGGGGAGTGCTTACTTAAATACAGATAATAAAGCGTGTTGAAGGCTGGAGAACTGGTTGGTTGTTGTGACGGCGTGCCAGATGCGCAAGGTTAGGTCGACCATGGACTCCTTGTGCGAGACCACCTTGGTTCGTCGGGTAAATCTTCCCAGATG
>JAIRLA010000146.1 GCA_031259795.1 Azoarcus sp. | reverse complement strand
GCGCACATCCAGACCTTGCGGATCGGCGCGGGGCTGCTCTTCGCCCTGGCCCTGGCGATGGGCCTCGGCTGGTGGAGTTCCCCGCGCGATCTGACCATCCACATCCCGCCCGACCTGCGCTCCGGCAGCGTGCGCAAGTGGTGGGACGCGCCGCCGGAGAGCGTCTACGCTTTTGCCTTCTACGTTTGGCAACAAATCCAGCGCTGGCCGGTGAATGGCGAGGAAGATTACGCGAAGAACATCCAGCGGCTTGCTGCTTATCTCACGCCCGGATGCAAGGCGTTCCTGCAAAACGACCACATTTACCGGCAGAGGGCGGGCGAACTGCGCCAGCGGGTGCGCGGCATCCACGAGATTCCCGGACGCGGCTACGGCGACGATCCCGCCCTGCGGGTCAGGACGGTCTCCGACCGGGACTGGATCGTCACCCTGGACGTGACGGCGGAAGAATTCTTCGGCGCCGAGCAGGTCAAGCGCGCCTTCGTCCGCTATCCCCTGAAGGTCGTGCGTCTGGACATCGACCCCGAAAAAAACCCCTTCGGTCTGGTCATCGACTGCTTCGACGGCGTTCCCGAACGCATCAACGTTCCCGAACCCGCCTCGCCCAAGGCCGCCCCCCAAAAGCCGGGACTGGCGCCATGAAATCCCTTTGACATGAACACGAGGAATGTGCCCATGCGCGGTATCGAAAAACTCACCGCCCCGAAACTCGCCTGTCTCTCGAAGCCGGGCCGCTATGGCGATGGCGGCGGACTGTATCTGCAAATCACCAAACGCCTGACGAAGGGCTGGATATTCCGTTACCAGCGCGGCGGCCTCGAACAGTACATCTCTCAGTATCAAAGATGTCGTACCTCTGATACAAACCTGACTATTGCCGTAAGTTTACGACGTTTTTTGGGGGCATCGTTCTCAGATATATTCCGCACCTATATGGTGGATTGCAAGATTCGAATCCACTCTGAAACCCCAGTATCCCCCCGCCAAGAATTCCTTGCCAACGTGGAAGATGAAGTCGGACGTGCCATCCGGGATAATATCGGAATTGAACTCGGGAGAATGGAAAACGCGATCTCTTTGTTCTCAAAATTTGTTCCAAAATCGCTGATTTCCTGGATCATGACCAGAACACAAGGCACAAACGTGTTCTATTCGAATCCCGGCATAATCAATGAGGATTTTAGATTCTTTGGGCGAACAGAACTCGTTATTCGAGAATGTTCTTTTGTTCTTTTCTTGGTGGATTCATTCCTCCGTGCGACCTGATGTTTGTTACCTCCACGGTCAATAGTTTGCTTCAATTGGACTTGATTTTTAATCAGATTTGTTTTGGTGATATTCAAACCAATTTCATTCATCCCTTTATTGGCTACCTAAGTGAGGTCGTATGTTGATTTCTTGTCCTGGCCGATATACGATGTCGTATAGTCGTCCCAGTGTTTCTTTCATCTATGAACCAACACGTACACCTTTTCACTCTTGACCATGTGGAGCGCACTTTCATGCTCGGCGAAACGCGAATTCGCGCGCTTCGAGGGGTCGATCTCGAAGTCATGCCGGGCGAATTTCTCGCCATCTGGGGGCCATCCGGGAGCGGCAAGTCCACGCTGATGAACGTGCTCGGCCTGATTGATGCCGTTGACGCGGGAAGGGTTCTGTTCGACGGCGAGGACGTGGCCTTGCTTTCCGACGACGAACTCTCCGACCGGCGTAATCATAAGATCGGTTTCGTTTTCCAGAGCTTCAATCTCATTCCCGTGCTCAGCGCACGCGAAAACATCATGTTACCGCTGCAATTACGCAGATGCCCCGAAGCGGAAATCGTCGAGCGCGCCGATGAATGGCTCCGCAAGGTCGGGCTCGAAAAGCTACGAGACTTCCGTCCGGATCAACTGAGCGGCGGGCAGCGGCAGCGGGTGGCGATCGCGCGCGCCTTGGCCGGGCATCCCAAGTTGGTGATCGCGGACGAGCCCACGGCCAACCTCGATTCGGTCACTGGTCATGAAGTCATCGATCTCATGGAGCAATTGAACGAGGAGACCGGCGTCACCTGCATTTTCACCACGCACGACCCGCGTCTGCTCGATCGCGTGCCCCGGCAATTACGGCTGAACGACGGGATGATCACTAATGAACGATACGATACGGCGGAGGGGCTGCCGTGACTGGGCGCACCTTTTTTTCCATGGCGTGGCGCAACCTGTGGCGTAACCGGCGACGCAGCCTGGCGACCGTGGTCAGCATCGCTTTTGGGCTGACCGCTGTGGCGATATTCGCGGGTTACAAAGGGGCCACTTATACAGGGCTCGCCAACATCGCTATCCACAGCGATCTCATTGGCCATTTGACGATCAACAAGGCGGGTTGGCGTACTGAGGGCAAGCTGCACCCCGCGCGCTACCTGTTTTCCGAGGCGGAAATCGACCAAGTTCGCGAGGCCATCGCGAAAGTCGCGCCCGGGGCGCGCGTCGTCGAACGCATGAGCGTCATGGGGCTGGTCTCCAACGGTCGCAACAGCACCATTTTCGTCGCCAACTGTCTCAACCCAACGGATATGCTCTTGTTGCGCGGGCCGTTTCGGGGCATCCCCGGCGTCTTGCAAGAGAACAGCTCCCGGGGCGCCATCCTGGGTTCGGGGCTGGCCGACATTTTGGGGCTCGAAGTGGGGGACGGCGCCTCCATTTTGGTAAACACCATCCACGGGCAAGCCAACATGGCGGATATCGACGTCGAGGCTATCGTCGATACGGGCAACCTTGCCACCAACGACAAATGGATGACGTTGCCGCTCGCCCTGGCCCAGGATCAACTGGACGCAATCGGCAAGGCGGAAGGTTTGACCGTGTTGCTGCCCGCCGCGGTGAACGCGCCGACGCTCACAGGCCGCGCCGCCGAGGAAGCGATGTACACGACGCCCACACCGGACGACGAGACGATGAACACCTTACGCAATACCCTCTTGGATGCCCTGGCGCGGAGAGGAGTGCATACCGAGATGATCACCTGGCAGGAACAGTCGCCGTTCTATCGACAGGTGAAGAACATGTTCGACATGATGTTCGGGTTATTGCTGGGCGTGGTTCTGGCGATCGTGGCATTGTCCATCGCCAATGCAATGGGCATGGCCGTGGTCGAACGGACGCGGGAGATCGGCACGCTGCGCGCGATCGGCATGCGGCGCGCGAGCGTGGTACGGCTGTTCGTCACCGAGGCGGTATTGCTGGTCGTCGTTGGCCTGCTCGTCGGCCTCGCGCTCACCTTCCTCGTGCGCGCGGGCGTCAACGCGCTGGATGTGCGCTATGTCCCGCCGAGCCTGTCGCGGGATGTCCAGCTCTACGTCGGCTTCGCTCCACTGCTCACGACCGCCGCCGCCCTAGCCCTGGCCGCGCTCGCGACCTTCGCCGCCACCGTTCCGGCGCGACGCGCGGCGCATGCTCCAATCATTTCTTCTCTTGGACACGTATGAGTATGAATACGACGTTGCGACGGGTCGCCCTCATGGTTGTTGTTCATCTTTGCTCCGTATCGCTCGCGGCGCGGGCATCGGAAGAGCCGCAAGCCCCCCTCTGCGGGACGCCGTCCGAGGAGCGGGCGCGGGACGCCGAGGCCGCGGCTTGGGTGAGCAATGCCGACGAGGCGCGTGGCGGTGGCGCCCCCGGGCTGGTCTGGGACATTCATGCCTCCAGCGCCGGCGCGCCAGGAGACGACCCCGCCCCCGATTATCGCCTGCGAGTGAAGGCATCCAAGGAGGCGAGCCTCGCCGAAATTCTGGAACCGGCCAACAGCAAGGGCAACAAGATGTTGCAGGTCGACCGCAACATGTGGATGACCAAGCCGAACCTGCGCAAGCCCGTCGCCATCTCTCCCCGTATGCGGTTGACCGGACAGGCGGCGATCGGCGACATCGCCGCGACCAATTACGCCCAAGACTACGCGGCGGCCTTCCTGCGCGACGAGCCCTGCGGCGAGGAGCAATGCCATGTGCTCGATCTATCCGCCCGGCACAAGCGCACAACATACGACCGCATCACCTACTGGGTTTCGGCGACGCGCGGCGTTGCCGTAAAGGCGGAATTCCTTTCTCCCTCGTGCAGGCCGATCAAGTCCGCGCGGTTCGAGTACGACAACGTCGTCAAGCTTGGAGGAAAGAAGATTGCATTCGTGAGCGCGATGCACATCGCCGACGCGACAAGCGGCGCGCGTACCACATTACGGTACAGCAACGTCGAGGTACGCGAAATTCCGGCTTCCGAATTCGACGTGGCGAACCTGCAATGAGGCAAGGGGCAATCACGTTGGCGGTGACGATTGCCACGATGCTTTCCGGCCATTCTGGAGTCAGCCTGGCGAACGAGAACGAGAACGAGGTCGAAACGCCCGCGCCTTTTTTCAACAACGCCTCGCTCGAAATCTGGATATACGGCGCCTACCAGAAACACGTCTCCCACAGCCTGTTGAACCCCGGCAATCGCATTGCCGAGCTGCCGTCATGGCGCGCCGCGACCGAGGCGCGCCTCGATTTGCGCAAGGATTTCGGCGCATTCGATGTCCTGCTCGCGCCGCATCTGATCGAAGAAGCATACACGATCCAGGACGACGACAACCTTGCCGCCGAAGGACGGCTACGCCTCGCCCAAGGATTCGTGCGGCGCAAGTCCGGGAGCCATACTTTCGTCTTGGGCCGCGAGCGACTGACTTGGGGGCCGGCGAATTTTCGCTCGCCGAGCAACCCTTGGTATTTCGACTCCGGCCGCACTGATCCGCTGGCGCTGACGCACGGTCTCGATCTCGCGCGCGTCACCGTGGGTTCAGGTCAATACAGAACGACTGTTGGCTACGTCGCCGCGACCCGCGAAGTGCCGACGGCGGGACCAAACCGCCAATCGGCCTTCCTTAAATTCGACCAGCAGGGCAGCGATCACTTGGCGAGCGTGGTGTTGATGAAGCCCACGGAAAAGGGAGAGGCCAAGGACGATGCTTTTTTCATCGGCGCGTTCGCCCAATATTCCCCCGACGACGCATGGGTAATCTATGGCGAATTCGGCAACGGACGGCAGCCGTACCGCCTGCGTCCCACTTCGGACAGCGCCATAACGCTCGATTCCCCGGGCAAGCGCGGGAGCGCCGGCCTGATCGGAGCCAGTTACTCCCAAGAGAGCGGGAAACTGATTTTTCTCGAATACCTTCACGACCAAGGCGGCTTTTCCCGCTCGGAGCGCCGCGCCTGGTTCGATAGCGCCGAGCGCGCCGGCGGCGCGCTTCCAACGGCCCCCATCACAGCCGCTCGCACCCTCGGGCAACTGCTCCAATTCAGCCCCCGCTTGCTCGGTCGCAACTATCTTTGGCTCGCCTGGCAGAGTAACCCGCAGATAGCCGAGTCCATTTGGCGCGCCGAACTCACCGTCAATGCCGACGACGGCAGCGGCGCGGCCATGCTCTATGGCGAAAAGTCATTGGGCGCGAAAGTCTCCGCCTTCGCGGTCATCAATAAGAACTTCGGCTCGCGCCGCACCGAATTCGGTTCCTTGACGGATATGCACGTACTGGCCGGGCTGAAATTGTTTGCATTCTGAAAC
>JAIRLA010000141.1 GCA_031259795.1 Azoarcus sp. | reverse complement strand
GATGGATTCCCCTCGCCCCCCGCAGGGGGGAGAGGGTGGCCGAAGGCCGGGAGAGGGGGGCGCCAACCATCCGGCGCGAAGCGCCGCTGATTTCTTTGCGGTGGGGAGTGGACAAGCGTTTCCTTCCTTCGCCTCCCTTTTTAAACAGCGGCGCTATGCGCCGTTTGGCACGAAGCCCTCTCCCGCCCTTCGGGCACCCTCTCGCCCGCCAAGCGGGGGAGGGAAGTGTCCATCGGAAGATCTCGCCATTACGAAAATCGCTCCCCTCATCATTGCGAGGAGCGCATCGACGCGGCAATCCATGCGGCGGTTCAAGGCGGGCCCATTGGAATGGATTCTTATGCCTCTTCCCCGGGATTTCGCGGCGATCACGTTTCTTCCATCGCCTGCGTCCATAGACATTTTCCGTTGTTCGCTTTTGCAATATCCGCCAATATCGCATCATGGGCGCTCGATTCTTCCGGCGAGGGACGCAGTATTCTCAATGCGGGGCGCGCCTCTTTCACGGCGAAATCCGCGCTTTCTTCGCTTACCGTTTCTTCCAGATCCATGAGCAGACTTTCCTGGCCGCGGCTCATCGCCAGATAGACTTCGGCAAGCAATTCGGCATCGAGAAGCGCGCCGTGCAGGGTACGGTGGGCATTGTCGATTCCATAGCGTTCGCAGAGCGCGTCGAGCGAGGCTTTTTTGCCGGGATTTTCTTCCCGCGCCATTTTCAGGGTGTCGATCACGCCATCACACGATTCGGTGACGGGGGGGCGTCCGAGTAAATCGAATTCGTGATTGAGAAAGCCCATATCGAAGGCAGCGTTATGGATCACCAGTTCGGCGCCACGCACGAAATCCTCGAAATCCGCTGCAATCGCGGCGAAGGCGGGTTTGTCGGCGAGGAATTCTTCGCTGATGCCGTGTACGGCGATGGCTTCGGCGTCGATGGCGCGCCCGGGGTTGATATACGCATGAAAATGCCGCCCGGTGAGACTGCGGTCGAGGAGTTCGACGCAGCCGATTTCAATGACGCGGTCGCCGTTTTTCCAGTCGAGGCCGGTGGTTTCAGTGTCGAGAACGATTTGTCGCATCGCGCTTCCTTGCCTGTTTTCTATGCTTTCGCTTTGCCGTCGGAGCGGCGCGCGGATTCGACGCCAAGCCGCGCCAGGGCGTCGGCGCGTTCGTTGCCGGCATGACCGGCATGCCCCTTGACCCAGAACCATTCGACTTCATGGCGGGCGGCGATGTCGTCGAGGGCGCGCCACAGATCGGCATTCTTCACCGGCGTCCTGCTCGCGGTCACCCAGCCGCGCGCTTTCCATCTGTGGATCCATTCGGAGATGCCTTTTTGCACGTACTGGCTGTCGGTATGCACCCTGATCGTCACTGTTTCGCGCTTGATCTGTTCGAGGGCGCGAATGACCGCGAGGAGTTCCATGCGGTTGTTGGTCGTCCGCGGTTCGCCGCCCCAGATTTCCTTTTTGTGCGGGCCGCTTTCCAGCAGCGCGCCCCAGCCGCCGGGACCGGGATTGCCGCTGCACGCGCCATCGGTGTAGATGTTTATGACTTCCATGTTTCTCCTTTTTTGTCGTTGATCTTTCCCGGCGGGCAACCCAGGCCGCGCACCCGCCGCGCCAGCGCCGAGAGATTTTCGGCGGCGGCGTGTTTTTCCCGCCAGTTCGGCTGGATCAGGCGCGCGCCGAACACGCGCTTGATGCCGTGGATGATCCACACCGCGCCGCCCACCGGCCACCAGCGCCGGCCCGCGCGGTCGAGCCATTTCCAGCGCGCCAGCCATTCGGGCGTGCTCACCGGCGGGACATGGCAGCCGAACTGGCTCGATTGCACTTCGAAGCCGAGCAGGATCAGCCAGTCGCGCACGCGCGGCGCGGAAAGGTATTGCCCGCGCCACGGCCATTGCCCGCGCGCGCGCAGGCGGCGCTGGAGACCCCACAGGCTGTACGGGTTGAAGCCGCAGATCACCACGCTGCCTTCGGCGACCAGCACGCGCTCGACTTCGCGCAGCACTTGGTGCGGAGAGGCGGAAAATTCGAGCACATGCGCGAGCACCACCAGATCGAGGCTGCCGCCGGCGAAAGGCAGCGCGGTTTCGTCAGCCGCCACCCAGGCGGGCCGCGCGGACGCGGACGCGCCGCCCGCCCGCGGCGCATGCGCGGCGCGGATATGCAGCGGCATGCGGTTGGCCCGCAACAAGTATTCGCTCGCAAGCCCGAGCTGGAGGGCGTTGTATCCGAAGATGTCGACGAGCATGGCGTCGAGCCGCTCTTGTTCCCAAGCGGCGAAATACCCGCCAAGCGGGGTTCCCAGCCATTCCCGCGGATCGGGCGGCGAAATCGGTTCAGCGTTCAAGGGCGGAGCGAAGGACAGGAGGTTTCAAGGCGGGGCCAGTTTACGACGAAAGGATGGCGGCAAGGTTTCGTATGATAGCGGCCATCGGGCATCATGGCGTTTTTGCTTCCCCGCCGCCCGGCCCGCCGCCATGTCTACCCTCGATGTCATCCCCCTGCCCTTCGCCCGCGACAATTACCTCTGGCTCATCGGCAATGGCCGCCACGCCGCGCTGGTCGATCCGGGCGAAGCCGCGCCCGCCCTCGCCGCGCTGGAGCGGGGCCGGATCGAACCCGCCGCCATCCTGCTCACGCATCATCACGCCGACCACACTGGCGGCGTCGAGGAGATCGTCGACCATTATCCCAAGGGCGCGATTCCAGTCCATGGCCCGCGCAAGGAAGGCATCGCCGGCGTCGACCATCCGGTGGACGACGGCGACCGGGTGTCGATTCCCGCGCTCGGCCTCGATTTGCGGGTGCTCGGCGTTGCCGCCCACACGCGCGGGCACGTCGCTTATTTCGGCCATGGCATGCTGTTCTGCGGCGATACGCTGTTTTCCGCCGGTTGCGGGCGCATTTTCGAAGGCACTCCGGTCGATCTCGCGCGCGCGCTCGCCCGCCTTGCCCGGCTCGATGCCGCCACGAAAGTGTACTGCGCGCATGAATATACCCTCGCCAATCTTGCCTTCGCCCGCGTCGCGGAACCGGCGAACGCCGAACGCGATCGCTACGCCGCGCGCTGCGAGGCCCTGCGCGCGCAGGGCCGCCCCACGCTGCCAAGTACGATCGCCACCGAACTGGCGATCAATCCTTTCCTGCGCACGAATGAAGAGAGCGTCATCGCCGCCGTCGCCGCCCGCGTTGGCGCGCGCCCGGCCAGCGCGCTGGAATGTCTCGCCGCATTGCGGGCGTGGAAGGATACGTTCTGAGAACCTGTTCATTATCTTCGGGAATGGCGGCAAACCGCGCCTGTGTCTGGTTCATCGACGCCACCCCGTATCTCAACGAGGAATGGCTGCCGACGAGCAACCCATATGAGTGGCAAGCCAAACCCGGCAGCGAAGCCGAAGGCAATCCAGCGTCGATTCGCTCCGCATGAAACGAACTGGATTGCCACGTCGATTCGCTCCTCGCAATGACGAGGGGGCGGTTCGCAATGGCGAATTCTTCCGATGGATTCCCCTCGCCCCCCGCAGGGGGGAGAGGGTGGCCGAAGGCCGGGAGAGGGCTTCCTTCCATGCGGAGCGCAGCGACGCTGATTAAAAAGGGGGGTGGAAGAAATGAGGCGCTTGTTCATTCTCCACCGCCAAGAAATCAGCGGCGCTTCGCGCCGAATGGTTGGCGGGGGCCCCCCCCCCCCCGGGCGGCCCCCCGACCCCCCCCCCGGGGGGGGGGGGGTGGGAACGAGGATAAAAC
>JAIRLA010000112.1 GCA_031259795.1 Azoarcus sp. | reverse complement strand
CGGGTGGAACCACCCGGAGCGAAGCGACGCTGAATAAAAAGGGGGAGGCAGGCAGGGGATGCTTGTCCACTTTCCACCACAGAGAAAACAGCGGCGCTTCGCTCCGGGTGGAACGAACTGGATTGCCGCGTCGCTCGCGCTCCTCGCAATGACGAGGGGAGGCTTTCGCAATAACGAATCCCTCCGATCCGATCCCTGACGCTCGATCCCTGATGTAAGATTTCCCCGCCATGTCCGATCCCTCTTCCTCTACGGTATTGATGCCCCGCTGGGGACGCGATCTGGTGCGTCTTTTGCCCATCCGTTCCCAGTTCATCATTTCCGGCAACATCCGCGATCATTTCCTGATGCCGATCGCCGGTGGCCGGGCGACGCCGGTTCCCTTGCGGCGCTGTCTGTGGGCGGTGCTGGAGAAGCAGTTCTACCGTTTCCTGCTCATCCATGATCCGGTCGATGGCCTGCGCCCTTATCCGCATGGCGAAGCCGTCATGGAGTTGGCGGCCAGACTCTTCGATCTCAAGTTCCAGGATGGCGCCATGCCCATGAGCCTGGACCGGCTCTCCCTGCTGATGAGGGATCTGAGCCGCATGCGCGAGGCCCGCTGCGCGCTCCTGATCGACTTTGCTTCGCGCCTGGCGCGTCATCCGGATCAACTCGACGCGGAGGAACATCGCTTTTTCCTCGCGGCGGAACGCTTGGCCGTGCATGCGCTTCCTGTGGCGCCCAAGGGCAAGGAGGAAGCGCCGGGCGAGGACATGAAGCCGCGCTTCAATCCCATCCTCTGGCTCTTGAACCGGCCCCAGGATCTGCCTTCGTGGCTCGCGCTCGATAACATCCGGATCGAGAGCTTGTCTATCGGGCTGCCGGATTTTGAAACCCGCATTCTCGCCGCGCGCAGCTACTTTCCCATGTTCGCGGGCGCGGACGGCGCTCCCGCCGGAGCCGCCGAGAGTTTCGCCCTGTCCTTCGCGCGCGCGACCGAGGGACTGCCGCTCACCGCCCTCGCGGATACGGCGCAGCTCGCCGACCGGCAGGGCATCGCCTGGGACGGCGTGGAAGACGCCGTCCAGTGTTACAAGGTCGGCGAGCCGGAAAATCCCTGGAAACAGCCCTATCTGAAAAAACGCATCGCGGCGGCGGCGGAATTCATCGAGAACCGGGTCAAGGGACAGACGCAGGCGGTCACCAAGACCATCGACATCCTCATGCGCTCGGTGATGGGATTGACCGGAGCGCAGGCGCGTTCCGGCGGCAACCGCCCGCGCGGCGCGCTCTTTTTCGCGGGGCCGACCGGCGTCGGCAAGACGGAACTCGCCAAGACGCTCACGGAATTGGTCTTCGGGGACGAGCGCGCCTATATCCGCTTCGATATGAGCGAATTCGCCGAAGAACACAACGGCGCCCGCCTCTTGGGCGCGCCGCCGGGTTATGTCGGTTTCGAGGCCGGCGGCGAACTCACCAATGCCGTGCGGGAAAAGCCTTTTTCCGTCGTGCTCTTCGATGAAGTGGAAAAGGCGCATCCGCGCATCCTGGACAAGTTCCTGCAAATTCTCGAGGATGGCCGCCTGACCGATGGGCGCGGCGATGTCGCATGGTTTTCCGAAACCATCCTCGTCTTCACTTCCAATCTGGGCATTTACGGGGAGGACGCCGACGGGAACCGTATCCAGAATGTGAAGCCCGGCGACCCGTACAAGACCGTCGAAGCCCGGATCAAGGGCGCGATCTCCGATTACTTCAAGTATCGCCTGTCGCGCCCCGAACTCCTGAATCGCATCGGCGATAACATCGTCGTCTTCAATTTCATCGCGCCGCCCGTGGCGGAGCGCATTTTCACCGGCATGCTGGAGAACGTCATCCGGCGCGTGCGCGAAGAACACGCCCTGGAACTCGGTTTCGCCCCGGAGGCGCTCGAACGCCTGAAAGCCTGGTGCGTCGGAGACCTGGACAACGGGGGGCGCGGCATCGGCAACCAGTTGGAATCCTGCTTCATCAATCCGCTGGCGCGCGCGCTCTTTGCTTTCGATGCCAACGGGCGAACCGGCGTGACCGTGACTCATATCGAAACGCAAGACCAGATCGTTACCCTCAAGCTCGCATGAAACGGCAGTCCCCGCTCTTCCTGCGTCTCAACAAGGCCCACAGCCCGGTCACGGTGCTGGGCCACGGGCGGCGCATCGGCCTGTGGTTCCAAGGCTGTTCCCTGCGTTGCAAGGGCTGTGTCTCGCAGGATACCTGGGAAGCCGGCGGCGGCATGCCATTGCCCGTGGCGGAGGTGCTCGCCTGGTGCCGCGCCCGCATCGGGGCGCTGGACGGCATCACCCTGAGCGGCGGCGAGCCTTTCGAGCAGCCGGAAGCGCTTTCCGCCTTGCTCGGCGGTTTTCGCGCTTGGCAAAGGAGCGGCCTCGTTTTCGATGTGCTTTGCTACAGCGGATATCCTTTCAAGACCCTGCGGCGGCATCACGCGCCCCTGCTGGAAAAGCTCGACGCGCTCATTCCCGAGCCTTATGCCGAAAGTCTGCCGCAAGGCGGCATCTGGCGCGGCTCCGCCAACCAAACGCTGATTCCGCTCTCGCCGCTGGGCATCGAACGCTATGGCGGCAAGGACGAAGCGCCCGCGGAGAAGAACATGCAGGTCGCCATCGCGGGCGGGCGCGTCTGGATGATCGGCATTCCCGCGCGCGGCGACATGGCGGCGCTGGAGGCTTTGTGCGCCGCGCGCGGTCTTTCGCTGGAGCAGGTGTCCTGGCGATGATGATGGAAAACCTCGTCCGCATCTGCCCGGTGTGCGAAGCTGAAAACCCGCCGGAGCGTGTGTACTGCCACATCTGCGCAAGCTCGCTCGCCGACGTGGACTTTCGTCCGCGCCTCAAGGCGCCGCCCACGGAACCACCGGCAACGGCGAAGGAAATCGCAACGGGGGAAGAAAACGCGCCGCCGCCAGAGGAAGCCGCCCCGGGAAAAATCCTGGAAGCCCTCACAACGCCCGCGCCGCCCGCCGCCTCCGGGGAAGAAAGCCTGATCTGCCCGGCGCCGGATTGCGGCCAGCCCAATCCGCCGGACAGCGCGCGTTGCCGCTATTGCAACACCCTCCTGCCGTCCTCGCGCGAAGCTGCGGGAGAAACGCCCGGCCCGCCGCTTTCCGCGTCCCGATCCCCCGCCCCGTTCGAACTGGCGCCGCCCGAACTCGATCATGTGCCGGCGGGCGCGTTCCCGATGCCGGAAACGGCGCCGCGCGTCCTGTTGCCGCGGCGGCTGGCGGCGCGCTTTCGCGTGATCCGCGAACTGGCGACCGGCAGCGAATCCGATCTCATGATCGTGACCCCCGTGGGCGACGCCGCGCCGCAATGGGTACTGAAACTCTACCGGCGGGGCATCCGGCCGGACACGGAATTGTTCTCCCGCGTTCGCGGGGCGGGGCCGCACGTCGTCCAGGTGATCGAACACGGCGAGGACGAAGGGCTGGCCTGGAGCCTGATGGAACACTGCCGCGCCGGCAATCTGCGGGATTTCCTGCGGGGCCGGCTCACAGGGCCGGAGCATCAAATTTTGCGTAATTGCATAGGGCGGTAGCCAGATAGTCCGGATTGTACGCAGCGGTTTTGAGTTTTCCGGGCGGGTTGATGGAACGGGAGGTGTCGGCGCGGA
>JAIRLA010000069.1 GCA_031259795.1 Azoarcus sp. | reverse complement strand
GAGTATGGGGAAAACGCTTGTACCCCATCAGGCAGCGCTTTCATCCCTGCTGACAATGAACTTATGCAATAAACATTGACCGTCGCTAGCTATTTCGGGTTGTGTAGATACCTATGCCCGCTTGGCGGGGGAGGGCGCCCGAAGGGCGGGAAAGGGTTTCCTTCCAACCGGCGCGCGAGCGCCGCTGGTTTCCCTACCAGGCGGATCGCCATTTCCGCAGTACGCCGACGAAGACCCGGTCGGCGCGGGGCGAGATGAGTCCCAGCGGGGAATAGCCTTTGCGGCAGGCGCGCGCGAGCAGGATGCCCATCAGCGCGATTGAGATCAGCGTGTTTTGCCAGCTCACCAATTCCCATTGCCCGCGCCAGATGATTTCGGCGCTGGCGCTGGTATTCCACGGGCCGAGATAATGGATTCCCCACAAATCATCCGGGGTGCTGCCGCGCGAGCCGAGCAGGTCGCAGAGAAAGTGCAGATGGATGTTCAGGAAGGCGGCTATGGCGACTCTCGAACGCTCGCGCCCCAGAAGGGCGGCGCAGAGCGTAAACGCCAGCGCCGCCGTGATGCCGTGCCCGTAGAGGCGGTGCCAGGCTTGGTAGTAGTTGGTTTCCGGCCCGCCGGAGAGACGAAAGAAGAGATCGGCGGCGATGCCGATGCCGTCGACGTCGGGCGCCAGCCCGGCCAGGCAGACAATGGCGCGGTCGCGCCGGTTGTGCAGCCAGCCTTCAAAACCGACCCACCCGGCCAGGAAGTGGGTGATTGGACTCATCGCGCCGCTTTGGTGAAACCGTTGCCGCGCATGTCGGCGATGAAGTTGCCCTGGTCGTCGTGGACTTCGACGCGGAAAACACAGATGTTGCGGCCGCGCGAGAGGCAGGTCGAGCGCGCGATCAGGCGCTTGCCCCGGGCGGCGGCGAGATAGGAAATACTGTTCGATTGGCCCGTCGTGATGCCGACGTTTTCGCCGCGCACGAGCGGCAGGTTGGAGTGCACGGCAAAGGCCAAGTCGGCAAGCGTGAAGATCGCGCCCCCCTGCACTGTGCCGCCGGCGTTCAGGTGCTCCGGCGTGACCGGCATGCTGCATTGCACTTCGTCTTCCGTCACCGAATCAATGAGGATGCCAGCGTTGGCGGCGAAGCGGTCGTTGGCGAAAAAGGCGCGGATTTTTTCGAGGTCGATGCTCATGACCGGCTGCTTTCTCCTTTCGCCGCGGTCTTGCCCAACTCGAAGGCGCGCGCGTTCAGTTCCGCCAGCGCCGGTTTCCTGGCGCGGAAACGGGTGACGATGCATTCCTTGAGCATGGCGGCGGGAAAGGGCAGATTGTCGGCGATCGCCCCCAGCATGATGGTGTTTACCAGACGCAAGTCGCCCAGTTCGCGGGCGATCGCCCCGGCATCGAAATCGTGCACTTCAAAGCCTTGCCCGCGCACGGCGGCGATGGGGTCGTCCGGGTAGTCGAACAGGCCGAGCGAGACGATGGGCGGCGCGAGCTTGAGGCGATTGACCATCGCCACTCCGCCGGCCTTGCCGTTTTTCGCGCGCAGGTAATGGCTCCAGCGCATGGCTTCGGCGGCCTCGAAGCCGACGAGGATATCGGCTTCGCCGGGGGCGATTTCCGGCGACAGCACCCTGGGGCCGAAACGCACGTGCGAGGAGACCACGCCGCCGCGCTGGCTCATGCCGGCGACTTCGGTCTTCTTGACCTCGAAGCCTTGTGAAATGGCGGCTTCGGAGAGAATTTCCGAGGCGGTCATCACGCCTTGTCCGCCGATGCCGACGACGAGAATATTGGTAGTCTGGATCATGTCGTTACCGCGGTGTTTTCTGTTTTTCAATATGATAGATCGGTTGGGTTGCGCGCGGCTTCCGCCGCCGGGAGGGCATTGCGGGAGTTTCCATGGCTTTTCGCTTCCGGATCGACGCCGTTCCATCATAAGCGGATCGCCCGGCGGGAACAAGATTCAGTCTGTTTCCCGTGGAAAACGGCCCGCGCCGGAAGAAACAGTGGGGTTGCCGGGGAGGAGAAGAGGGGGCGATGCCGGATTGCAGGCCCGCCCGAACAATTATCTTGCCGCGGGGGGGTGCCAGAGGCGGAAGTCTGTGACAGAATCCCGAGTTAAATATTGGTCTTGTCGGTTTTTCAGTACACAACATCGGGAACCAGTCATGAAAATCGCACGCTTTCGTTTCGGTTTGCCCGAAACCCGTGAGAGCGGCCGGAAAGCCGCTTGCCGGTTCATCGCAATAGCGGCGCTATCCTGTGGAATGGGGCTGCCCGCGGCATCTGCGCATCCGGATTACGCCGAGCGTAATGTCGCTTCCGGGCAAGACGGCCTCCCCCGGGAAGCGGGCGTCCTCCATGCGCAAAACGCTCCCAGGAGCGCCGCCGCACCCCGCACGCGGGAACAGGCGGCGCAAGCGCTTTTCGATGAAGGCGTCTCCGCGAGCGAGCGGGGCGACAGCGGGGCGGCGCTCGCCGCTTTCGAGCAGCTCGCGCAACGTTTTGGCCGCGGCGACACGCCCGCCGTGCGCACATTGGTCGCCAGGGCGCTGTTCAACAAGGGCAATATCCTTGGCGAGCAGGGCGACGATAAAAAAGCCATCGCCACCTATGAGCGGCTCGACCGGCGTTTCGGCAACGACGAAGCCCCCGCCACCCGGGGCGTGGTTGCCTCGGCCCTGATCTCCAAGGCCGAAACCCTGTACGAACAGGGAAACACACAGGCGGCCATCGCCGTTTATGAGCAGATCGGGCAACGGTTCGGCAGTGACGACGATCATTTCATCCGCAATCTCGTCAGCATCATCCGATGGCGTACCGCCGAAATCCTCGTCAACAGCGAAACGCCGCCCTTGCCATGAGACAATGCGCGTCGCGCCGCATCCGCGATCCACATCCCGCATGCGCATGTGGCGGACACTCCAGGGAGCCACGATGAAAACCGCCCCATTTCCCCGCTTGACCGGGTCATCGCCGTCATCGCACGCCAGGACGCAAGCGCGAAGACGGCGGAGTGACGGTCCGCGCTTCATGGCGGCGGCGGCGCTGGCCTGCGCGGTGGCGCTCACGCCGGGCTGCACGACGACGGGCGGCACGGCGGCGACCACGCCGCGGGACACGCCGCCCGACAATGCCACCGCGTTGACATCCACCACAGAGAAAAGCGCCCGCGCGTTGTTCGACAAAGGGCGGGCGTTGATCCAGCAGGGCGACGCGCTGGAAGCCATCGCTGTTTTCGATGAGTTCGACCGCCAGTTCGGGCAGGATGCGCACCCCGGCATCCGGGCGCTGGCGGTGCAGGCGCTCTCCCTCAAGGCGCAAACGCTCGGTACGCCAGCGGAAGGCGCCGCCGTCATCGATGAGATCATCCGTCGCTATGGGGGGGATGTCGCCGCTCCTGTCCGCGAGCAATTCATCCGCGTGCTCTTCGACAGGGCCGCGGCGCTGGGCAAGCAGGGCAGTCCAAGAGAAGCCATCGGCATCTATGGCGAGATTGAACGCCGCTACGGCGGCGAGAACAAACTCTGGGCGGCGTGGGCGCTTTTTTACCAAGGCGAGCTTTGGCGCCGCTTGCACAACGCGGACGCGGCCATCGCCGCGTTCGACAGAATCGGCCAGCGCTTCCGGCAGGAAGGCGATGGCGCCATCCGCGTGGTGGTGGCCGACGCGCTGTTCGGCAAGGGCGAAATCCTGGGGGAACGGGGCGAAACGCAGGGGGCCATTGCCGCGTATGACGATCTCGACCGCCTTTTCGCCAGAGACGCCGACGCGGCCATTCGCCTGCGCGTGCTGCGGGCGCTGTTCGCCAAGGGCGCGCTACTGGGCAGACAGGGCGGCGGCGACGAAACCGGCGACGGGTTCGCGGGCGCGGGCAGGCAGGCGGGCGACGCCGCGGCGGCCCTCGCCGTCTACGATGACATCGTCCGGCGTTTCGGCAACGACACCGATCCCAATACCCGCAACGCCGTCGCGCTGACCCTGCTCAAAAAGAGCGAGGCCATCCGGCAGCGGGGCGACGTGGTGAGCGTCATCGGCATCTACGATGAAATCGTCCTGCGCTTCGAGGCGGACAGCGCCCCCTTCGCGCGGCGGGTGGTCGCCACCGCGCTTTTCCGCAAGGGGCAGTCCCTCAACAGACAAGGCAATATCATCGCGGCCAACGCCACGTTCGATGAAATCGCCCAGCGCTTCGAATACGACAGCGACCCCAATGTCCAGAAAATCGTCGCCCAGGCCGCCGCCGCCCGGCAAAGACTCGCCATCGACATGGAACCGCCGCACGATAACTGATCGGGGATCAGGGATCGGGAATCGGGGATCGGATTGGGTATGAGGAAAACGCCTGTCCCTCGCGCCACTTACGCCGAAGTCCGCGCCGCTCTGCTGGAAAAACGCGAAATCGCCCTCATCGACGTGCGCGAGGAAGATACGCACGCACGGGCGCATCCGCTATTCGCCGCCCATCTGCCGCTTTCCCGGCTGGAACTGGAAGCGCTCGCCCGCCTGCCCCGGCCCGATGTCGCCATCGTCACCCTCGACGACGGCGGCGGCCCCGCCGGCTATGCCGAACGGGCGGCGGAACGCCTCGCCGGCCTGGGCTATGCGCGGGTATCGCTGTTCGAGGGCGGTATCGCGGGCTGGCGCGCGGCGGGCGGAGAACTTTTCCGCGATGTCAACGTGCCGAGCAAGGCATTCGGCGAGCTGGTCGACGCCACCCTGCACCCGCCTTCGCTCGCCGCCGATGAACTCAAGTCCCTGCTCGATGCCCGCGCCAACATGATCGTGGCCGACGTGCGCCGCTTCGATGAATACCAAACCATGAACATCCCCGGCGCGATCAACGTGCCCGGCGCGGAACTGGCCCTGCGCATACCCGGACTCGCCCCCGATCCCGCAACGCGCGTCATCGTCAATTGCGCCGGGCGCACGCGCAGCATCATCGCCGCGCAATCGCTGATCAACGCCGGACTGCCCAACCCGGTGGCCGCGCTCCGCAACGGTACCATCGGCTGGACACTGGCCGGATTGGGCGGGCATCTCGAACACGGACAGACGCGCCGCTTCACCGCCGTTTCCGAAACGCTCCGCCAGAGCGCGGCGGCGCGCGCGCGCTTCCTCGCCCAAAGCGCGGGCGCCGGGCAAGTGACGCTCTCCGGCATCGCGCCATGGAAAGCACAAAAAGAACGCACCACCTATTTCATCGACGTGCGCGACCCGGCGGAATACGAAAGCGGCCATCTGCCCGGCTTTCGCAACGTTCCGGGCGGCCAGTTGGTACAAGAAACCGAAATGACCGCCACGGTGCGCGGCGCGCGCCTCGTGCTCGCCGACGATGACGGCGTGCGCGCCAACATGACCGCCTCCTGGCTGGCGCAAATGGCCTGGGAAGTCTACGTACTCGCGCCGCCCGCCAGCGGATGGACGGAAACCGGCCCATGGCGTCCTCCCCTGCCGCCGCTGCCGGACGCGCCGGCCATCACGCCGGACACCCTGCGCGACTGGCAGCGATCATCCGAGCCGCCCGCGCTCATCGACCTCACCCGTTACGCCGACTACCGGCGCGGCCACATTCCCGGCGCATGGTATGTCCTGCGCGCCGAACTCATCACCGGCGCGCTGGCGAAGCTGCCCCGCGCCTCCCGCTATGTTCTCGTCTGCGCAAACGACGCGCTCGCCCGCTACGCCCATGCCGAAACCGCCGCCGCCGTCCGGCGCCACGGCGGCAAAGTCTTCGTGCTCGCGGGCGGCGCCAATGCGTGGAAAGCGGCGGGGCTGCCGCTGGAACAAACAGAGCGCCTCGCCTCCGAAGCGCTCGACCGTTACCGTCGCCCCTACGAAGGCACGGACAACAGCGCCGCCGCCATGCAAGCCTATCTCGACTGGGAATTCGGCCTCGTCGAACAATTGGAACGGGACGGAACGCACCATTTCCAGGTCAAGAAATTCACCAAACCAGCCGCCGCCACAGATTCTTCAAACTGAAATCCAGCCGCAACGCTTCTTCCAGATGCTTTTTCATGGTCTCGCGCGGCAGTTTTTCTTTCCATGCCTCGCGGGCCAGGGTGGCGTGATAGCGCGCCAGGCGGCGGGCAAGCAATTGCGGCGGCAAATCGGGGTCTCCGGCATGTCCGCGGCAAAAATCCTCGACAATGGCGCAAAGGATTCTTGTCTTCTCATAACTCGCGCCGGAAATATTGCCGCTGTGGCGGCGGCGCTTGAAAACAACCCGGTTCATGGCGTGGAAATCGTGCGTCAGGGACATTTCCAGCCCCATCTTGTAATCGTGCCCGACCCGCAGGGATTCATCGTATTTGCCATGATCGCGGAACGCCGCCAGCGGGCACATGAAACCGACGCCGGGGACGATGATATGCTCCACGAGTTGCGCCACGATCCGCCCGGAAGGATAGAAGCCGCGCTTCTGCCGGGTCTTCTGCTCCGCGCCGCGCTCGTCGATGAGGACGTACTGACCGTAGGAGCAATGATCCGGATATTCGAGCAGGGGCGCGACCAACCGCTCCAGCGCGTCGGGCAAGAAAATATCGTCGGAATCATTGAATACGAGGAACTCGCTGTCGGCCTCGTCGACCACCCGATTCTTGGCGGTGGCGTCGCCGCCGTTCTCCTTGAAAACATACTTCACTTCCGGGAATTCCTCTTTCATCATCTCGCCGGTGCCATCGCTGGAACCATCATCGACGACAATGACCGCGAAATCGCGCCAGGTCTGCTTTTCCAGCGCACGCAGGCACTCCCGCAAATAAGCCTTGCGATTATATGTACTGACTCCAACCGTGATTCTCGGCATTGTGTTTCGTTTCCCGCATGCGCGCCGGGCGGATGCCGCCGCCGCTTGTCCGGTACGCAAAATAGCACGAGCCCTCCGCTCGCCGCAAACACAGATGGATTACTGTCAATCACTGTGGGTAGCGGCTCTCCTCGCCCTTTGCGTCGATGCAGAACCGTTTGCCATCCGCCTCGACCCGCGCCAGACCATTGGCGGCAAAGTCCTCCGCTTCATCAAAACGCGGCGGGATGACTTCCTCGCCCTTTGCATTGATATAACCCCAATGACCCCCATAACTCCAATGCCCCCCATAATAACTCCATTTACTACCACTACCATTCACCTTGATCCGTGCCAAGCCATTGACGGCGAAGCCTGCGGCATCGTCGAAACGCGGCGCGATGACCTCCTCCCCATTCTTGTTGATGTACCCCCATTGGCCTTTCATTCGCACCGCCGCCAGACCATTGGCGGCGTAGTCTCCTACCTCGCCGAAAATCGCTCCACTTTTCTCATGGCTTGCATGAATGTACCCCTCCCGCCTATTCCTGGAATCGCCAATCCTGACCCACGCAAGGCCATTGGCGACGAAGTTACTCGCCGCGTCAAAACGCGGTTTGATGACTTCCTTGCCCTTTACATTGATATAACCCCATTTACCATTCACCTTGACCCGTGCCAGCCCATTGACGGCGAAGCGCCCGACATCATCGAAACGCGGTGGGATGACGAAATCGCCCCTTGCATTGATGTAACCCCAT
>JAIRLA010000034.1 GCA_031259795.1 Azoarcus sp. | reverse complement strand
GATCGACATGAAAAACCATTCCATCAGGATCGGAAAGGAGGAAAATATGGGTTGAGTTTTTGGGGATGATGTATCCGTACATGCGGGAACGATGTCCCCGGTCTGTACAGGCGGGGGAGGGTGGCCGAAGGCCGGGAGAGGGCGTCCAACCATCCGGCGCGCAGCGCCGCTAAATAAAAAAAGAAAGCCCCCTCCCCTCCCCCTTCGTCATTGCAAAAGCCTCTCCCCCTCGTCATTGCGAGGAGCGAAGCGACGTGGCAATCCAGCTCGTTCCATCCGGCGCGCAGCGCCGCTGATTTGCATCGCCGCCCGGATTGTTGTCGCGGGGCCGCGCGCCTTGCGATGGCGGGTCATGCGGAGAACTTTCCCGGAAGCTCTACGCCATCTTGCGTATTCCCCCCGTGCGGCGGGCCGCATACATTTGACCGCGTGGCGCGATGAGCGCCGATCCGTATCGTGTCCGGGAGGCTTTCATGCGAATTCGCCGCGGTTTCGTCGAGACCTGTGTCTTGCCCGTTTCCATTTGAGGGGGCGGCGGCATGGCGGCAAGCCCTTTACTATCCAGCGGCGGCGCGCCGGAGGACGTTCCCGGCGGGCTGTGGGAGAGCGAGGCCACCACCGGACACGTGGCGGGCGGGGAGGTCGATCTCAGCCACAAGGTGATTCTGTATCTCGAAGGAATCACGGTGAGTTTCGACGGCTTCAAGGCGCTGAACGATTTGTCACTGACCATCGACGCGGGCGAATTGCGCTGCGTCATCGGCCCCAACGGCGCGGGCAAGACGACGATGATGGATGTCATCACCGGCAAGACCCGCCCCGACGCGGGCACGGCGTTCTTCGGCCAGACGATGGACTTGACCCGCATGACCGAACCGCGAATCGCCCACGCCGGCATCGGGCGCAAGTTCCAGAAGCCGACCGTCTTCGAGCGCCACACCGTGTTCGAGAATCTCGAACTGGCGATGAAGGCCGACAAGCGGGTGCGCCGCGCCCTGTTCGCGCGGCTGAAGAGCGAGGAACGCGACCGCATCGCCGCGACGCTCGAACGGATACGGCTCGATCGCCACGCCGACCGCGCCGCCGGGCTGCTGTCGCACGGGCAGAAGCAGTGGCTGGAGATCGGCATGCTGCTCATGCAGGAGCCGCGCCTGCTGCTGCTCGACGAACCCGTGGCGGGCATGACCGACGAGGAAACCGAGCGCACCGCCGAACTGTTCGTCGGCCTGGCCGGGGAGCATTCGCTGGTGGTGGTCGAGCACGACATGCGCTTCATCGAGGCGCTGGGCGGCAAGGTGACGGTGCTCTGCGACGGCGCGGTGCTGGCCGAGGGCGATCTGGCCGCTGTGCGGGCCGACCCGCGCGTCATCGAAGTTTATCTGGGCCGCTGACGGCCATTTCGCATTTCATCCAGAAGAAAGGAGACCACGATGCATCTGACGCCGAGGGAAATCGAAAAGCTGATGCTGCACACCGCCGGGGAACTGGCGAAATCCCGCAAGAACCGGGGGCTGAAACTGAATTACGTCGAATCCATCGCCTTTATTTCGTCGGAATTGCTGGAGATGGCGCGCGACGGCAAAACAGTGCGGGACTTGATGGAAGCGGGCGCGCAATTGCTGAAAAAGGAAGACGTAATGGAAGGCATCGCCGAAATGATCCCCACCGTCCAGATCGAAGCCACATTCGACGATGGCACCAAACTCGTCACCGTCCACAACCCGATTCGCTGAAACAAAGGAGCGCACGATGATTCCCGGAGAAATCCAGATCAGGAACGAACGCATCACCCTGAACGCGGGCCTGGCGCACAAAGCCATCACCGCGACCAACAAGGGCGACCGCCCCATACAAGTCGGCTCGCATTTCCATTTCTTTGAAGTCAACCGCTTTCTTTCTTTCGAACGCGCCGCCGCCTATGGTTATCGGCTGGATATTCCTTCCGGGACGGCGATCCGTTTCGAGCCGGGCGAAACAAAAACAGTGAATCTCGTCGAAATAGCGGGCAAGAAGCGCGTGCTCGGCCTGAACAACCTGAGCGACGGCGAGATCAGCGGCGCGACGGTGAAAGCCGCCTTGCAAAAGGCGCGGCTGAAAGATTTCCTGGATGAAGGAGAAACGAAATGAGCGCGAGCATCAGCGGCAAAGAATATGCCTCCATGTATGGCCCGACCACCGGCGACAAAGTGCGCTTGGGCGACACCGATCTTTTCATCGAAGTGGAAAAAGACTGCACGGTCTACGGCGATGAAATGAAATTCGGCGGCGGCAAGACCATCCGCGACGGCATGGGGCAGAACACCGCCGTCACCAGCGAAACCGGCGCGCTGGATTTGCTGATTACCAACGCGCTGATCCTCGATCACTGGGGCATCGTCAAGGCCGACATCGGCATCAAGGACGGCAAGATCGCCGGCATCGGCAAGGCGGGCAACCCCGACATCATGGACGGCGTACACCCCGCGCTCGTCGTCGGCGCGGGCACGGAAGTACTGGCGGCGGAAGGCAAGATCGTCACCGCGGGCGGCATCGACACGCACGTGCATTACATCTGTCCGCAGCAAGTGGAAACTTCGCTCTATTCCGGCATCACCACCATGATCGGCGGCGGCGACGGCCCGGCGGTCGGCACCTTCGCCACCACCTGCACGCCCGGCAAATTCAACCTGCACAAAATGCTCGAAGCCGTCGAAGCGTTTCCGATGAATTTCGGCTTCTTCGGCAAAGCCAATTGTTCCAGCAAAGCGCCGCTCATCGAGCAAATCCTGGCCGGGGCCATCGGCCTCAAGCTCCACGAAGACTGGGGTTCCACCCCTTCCGCCATCAACACCAGCCTGGAAGTCGCGGACGAATACGACATCCAGATCACCATCCACACCGACACGCTCAACGAAGCCGGCTATTTCGAGTCGACCCGCGCCGCGATCGCGGGCAGGAGCATCCACACCTACCACACCGAAGGCGCGGGCGGCGGCCACGCCCCCGACATCATCCGCGCGGTGAGCCTGGCCAACGTCATGCCATCCTCCACCAGCCCGACCATGCCCTTCGCCAAGAACACCATCGACGAGCACCTGGACATGATCATGGTCTGCCACCACCTCGACCCCCGCCTGCCGGAAGACGTCGCCTTCGCCCGGTCGAGAATCCGCTACGGCACCCTCGCGGCGGAAGACGTGCTGCACGACATGGGCGCCATCTCGATCCTCAACTCCGACTCGCAAGCCATGGGTCGCCCGGCGGAAGTCATCACCCGCGCCTGGCAAGCGGCGGACAAGATGAAAAAGCAGCGCGGCCAACTGCCGGAAGCCGCCGGCCAGGACAACGACAACTTCCGCGCCCGCCGCTACGTCGCCAAATACACCATCAACCCGGCGATCACGCACGGCATCGCCGACTATCTCGGCTCCATCGAAGCGGGGAAAATCGCCGACCTCGTCATCTGGAAACCAGCGCTCTTCGGCGTCAAGCCCGACACAATCATCAAAAGCGGCTTCATCGTCGCGGCCAAAATGGGCGACGCCAACGCCTCCATCCCCACGCCGCAGCCCGTCATCATGCGCAACATGTGGGGCGCCTACGGCAAGGCATGCGCGCGCACCGCCATCAGCTTCGTCTCCCGGGCGGCCCACGAAAACGGAATCGCGGAAAAACTGGGGCTGGAACGGCGAGTGCTCCCCGTCCGGCACTGCCGCGCCATCGGCAAGAAAGACATGATCCTCAACGAAAAAACCCCGCGCGTAGACGTCGATCCGGACACCTACGAAGTCAGCATCGACGGCCGGAAAGTCATCTGCGAACCCGCCCAGAACTTGCCGCTATCGCAAAGGTACTACCTGTTCTGACATCGGAGACCGGAGCCATGCCAAAAAGGGGAGGAAGGAAAAGAACGCCCGTCCACTCCCCGCCGCCAGGAAATCAGCGTCGCTGCGCTCCGCAAGGTTGACTCCCCCTCTCCCGGCCTTCGGCCACCCTCTCCCCCCTGCGGAGGGCGAGGGGAGAAAACCTCCCCCTTCGTCATTGCGAGCCGGGAAACCGCGCTCCCCGCAATAACAAAGGGAAACCAAATGGAGAAATCATGCTGAAAGTCACCCATCTCAACCAATACTACGGCGGCAGCCACATCCTGCGCGACATCGCCTTCGAGGCGCCGGCGGGCAAAATCACCTGCGTACTCGGGCGCAACGGCGTCGGCAAGACCACGCTCCTCAAAACCCTGATGGGACTCGTCCCGGCGAAAAGCGGCGGCGTCCATTTCGACGGCGTGGACATCACCCGCGCGCCCTCCCACGAACGAGTGCGCGCGGGCATCGGCTACGTACCGCAGGGGCGGGAGATTTTCCCGCGCCTCACCGTCGCGGAAAACCTCCTCATGGGCCTGGCCGCCTGCCCGCGCGGCGCCACCATCGCACCGCGCGTCTTCGAGATGTTCCCGGTACTCGAACAGATGATGGGACGGCGGGGCGGCGATCTTTCCGGCGGCCAGCAGCAACAACTCGCCATTGGCCGCGCCCTCGCCCGCGGCCCCCGCCTGCTGATCCTCGACGAACCCACCGAAGGCATCCAACCCTCGATCATCAAGGACATCGAACGCGCCATTCGCGCCCTCGCCGCCGGGGGCGACATGGCGATCCTGCTGGTCGAACAGTATTACGACTTCGCCCGCGCCCTCTCCGATCACTACCTCGTCATGGAGCGCGGCGAAATCATCCTGCGCGGCGAAGGCAAGGACATGGACGCGGACGGAGCGCGGGAAGCACTGGCGGTGTAAGGCCGGGCGCTTGTCAACACCCTGCGGATGATGGCGGGCCGGGCGCGGGCCGGAGAAAGCGCGCAGAAAAGACGCGTGGATTATCATGCGCGAATCCGTCTGTTTTCCCCTCGACCTCAGGACAAAACCATGGGATACCGCCTCTCCAGAATCTACACCCGCACGGGCGACGCCGGTTCCACCGGCCTCGGCGACGGCTCGCGGACCGCCAAGAACGACGTGCGCCTCCATGCCATCGGCGAAATCGACGAAACCAACGCCACGATCGGCCTCCTGCTCGCTGAAGATCTGCCCGATGACGTGCGCGCCCTCCTCACCGGCGTACAGCACGACCTGTTCGACCTCGGCGGCGAAGTCTGCATTCCCGGCGCAAAAGCGATCATCGCCCCCCGGCACGTGCAGCGGCTGGAAGAAGCCATCGACCATTACAACGCCGATCTCGAACCGCTCAAGGATTTCATCCTCCCCGGCGGCGCCCGCGCCGCCGCGCAGGCGCATCACGCCCGCACCGTCTGCCGCCGCGCCGAACGCGCGCTGGTGACGCTGGCGCAAGCCCACCCCATCAACGACGGCCCGAGGCAATACATCAACCGCCTTTCCGACCTGCTTTTCGTCCTCGGCAGAACCCTCAACCACGCGGCGGGACAGGGCGACGTACTGTGGCGGAAACGCAGGGAAGCGGAGAACGGCGGATGATCGGGGAGCGGAAAAATCAGCGGCGCTGCGCGCCGGGTGAAACGAACTGGATTGCCACGGGCCTGCGGCCCTCGCAATGACGAGGGGTGAGAGCTTTCCAATGACGAGAGGGGGGATGCCTTTGCGATGACGGATTCTTCCGGTGAACTTCCCTCCCCCGCTTGCGGGGGAGGGAAGTGTCCATCGCAAGAACTCGGCGTTGCGCCTTCCCTCCCCTCGTCATTGCGAGGACGCCCCCCACTTCGTCATTGCGAGGCGCGCAGCGCCGTGGCAATCCAGTTCGTTCCATGCGGCGCGCAGCGCCGCTGTCAGTAAACAATCGTTCCACGCGCCGACATGGCCGCATTGCAGAATAAAAAGAGTAGACATTCCAGCCCCGCCGCGCCGCCCGGTTAAAATGCGCGCATGACTGCCATCGCTTCCTCCGGCGCCCCCGTCGCGCCGCATTCTCCCCGCTTCGTCCACTTGCGCCTGCACACGGAGTATTCGATCACCGACGGTATCGTCCAGATCGACCAGGCGCTTGCCGCCGCCGCCGAGGATGGCATGCCCGC
>JAIRLA010000255.1 GCA_031259795.1 Azoarcus sp. | reverse complement strand
TTGCGGCTTGCGGCTTGCGGCTTGCGGCTTGCGGCTTGCGGCTTGCGGCTTGCGGCTTGCGGCTTGCGGCTTGCGGCTTGCGGCTTGCGGCAAGATTATAGGGGCATATCCCGCGATGTCAAGCGCTTTTACATCTTTTGGGATGGGAACGCGGCTCCAAGCATCGCGCCGCGCAAACCCGGCGCATGGTGGATAGATGCGCGGATAAACACACAGGGGCGGGATGTCGGGGAACGGCATCATATGTACCAACAAAAAAAGATGTGTCACAGATGTGTCACCATAAAACAGTCCTCACAGGAAATCAAGCGTTTTTTGTTTGTCTCATATGCCCATAGCTTCGTGGCGCGAGAGCAGCCTTGGGAACTGTTCGATTTCCGCCACAAAAAGCCATCCTTGCGCCACGCATCGCGAAGCGCTTTTCCCGCTGTCATTCATCATTCATCGTCACGCCCAACTTGCCAAAGCGGGCGCGCACGCCGGAATCGGCGCGGAAAGTGCGCCGGATCGCCAAACACCGGCGCGCAAATCCGCGACAGTGCGGGAATTCACGCGCGCGGCGGGCATGGCGGAGACAGACGCGCTGGCCGAACCGAGACCGATTCACATCGGCCACGGAGCGCTCATAGCCGGATAGGCTGCTCGGAAAGCGTAGGGGCACGGCGCGCCGTGCCCCTACAAGTTCATAGCCGGATCAGGTTGCTCAGAAAGCATTCCTGCGCATGCTCTTCTGGTAGCAGAGCGCCGCCCTCGAAAGGGGGCGGTTTTTATTTCTCATACTCGCCACTTATGCCTCCTGCTGTTGATCGCCTGTGGACGGCGCCAAATCGAGCCGGCCTTGTCGTAGTTCGTCAGGGAAAGGAAGCTCAGAAATTCTTCTACGCATGGCAAGAAGCTCGCCCACCGGATCGGCAAAATCATCCCGCCCGGAACCCGATCCCTGTACACGCCGGAGGTAATCTTCCACGCCGGAGAAATCGACCACCTGAACATCCGTGACACGGAATTCCAATACACCCGGTAGCCGGGGCCGCCGTAGTGAATGCGAAGCTCGCTGACATCGTTTCCCACCGGTTCGGCATCGCCGACGTGGCCGAACGCCAAGCGATGATATTGTGCGATACACGAACTGCCGGAAGGTTTTCCGCGTCCGAGTTTGAGCGTTGAGCGACCAGGCGGAACGCGATATTCAGGCCGAACAGCTTGTTTTCAACGTCGACGGGCAATCGACTTACTTGATAGCAATTGCCGCACCGCCGCGCATCATTTGAAACAAGCGTCTGAAAAGCCGTTTGCGATCCCGGCTTCCGCGAAACCCGGCGGATCGCGGATGTGGAGCGGGTGAAGGGAATCGAACCCTCGTATGCAGCTTGGGAAGCTGCCGTTCTACCATTGAACTACACCCGCGCGCGAACCCCGGCGAGACGGCCACGGGGGAGCAGGACGCGCTATCGTAACACCATCCGCGTCCGTTTTGTGGCTGGAAACGCTGGCGCGGCGTCCTGCGGCCTCGCGGTCGAAAGCAACACTTCCCGCGCGGGCCGGGGGCAAGGCATGCCTTATAGTCATGGACTATCTATTGTAGTTACGCGATAACTACCCATGCATGGCTATCAGTACTTATACTGGGCGGCGCTTAATGAATAGCGCGTAGTCTGCGGTTTGTATATTCGATTCTAACTGGCTTGATTAGAGGAGAGCCACATGAAACAGCATAAACTTATCAAACTTTCCGTACTCGGCGCTTTGGCTGGCATGACCATTGCTATGACAACATCCGCCAATGCCGCAAACACATGGACTTGGCCGGCTCCGGTATATCCGCCGCAGTCAAGCTGCCCGGCGGGAAGCTATGTCGTTCCGGGCGGCGCGTATAAAGGGCCTGTCGCCACGGCGATAAGTTCGTCTTCGGCAACGCCCGGGTCCAAGCTCGGGAGCAGATTCAGTCTATTTTCCCCGGATGGCGATCTTTGTGTTTTTCCTTACGATGGCCCATTCGCCACTTCCTGGCAGAACGCCGCGGCAATATGCCACTATGGCCTTATCGGAGGGCTGCAATGGCGCCTGCCCAATGAAAGAGAGGTGTTCGAGATATTCCAGCGCGGCTTCCACAAAAGCCTTGGAATGACTGCGGGAAACGGGTTCCATCGCTACTGGAGCGGGACTTTGAGCCTGAACTTTCCTCCAAAGGCATTCTATATGATAGCGTCCTCGGGCAATCGTAACGATGTGCTGAGCATTGGCTCGCAGCCCACGTATCTGAGCGGGCTTTATATCGCGTTCAGATGCGTCAAGCCCGCGAAAGAATTCGCGTCAGTCACCCTCCCTGATGACGACGATGGTCAGTGAGACAGTGATCGAGAGGATTTCCGCATACCCCGATCCGGGGTAATGTCCTCCCTGAACCGCCCGCAAGTCGCGCTTCGTACTCGCGGGCGGTTTTTCGATCAGTCCTGCCAAGGCGTCTCGCCAAACGCGGCGCGATAAGCGGCTTGGATCTCTTCCCGGCGTGGACGATGGTTCTGCCCGCCGCGATGGCCGATCTTGATCGCTCCCATCACCGCGGCCAGGCGGCCACAGGCAAGCCAATCCCATTCCCGGGCGATGCCGTAGAGCAGGCCGGCGCGATAGGCGTCGCCACAGCCGGTGGGATCGACCAGTTGCCCGACCGTCACCGCCGGCACCTCGATACGCTCGCCGTCGGCATGAATGTGCGACCCATGGGCGCCGAGCGTCACCACCAATGCCTCGACCCGGGCGGCCAGCGCATCCAGATCGCACCCCGTCTTGTCGCACATCAGGCGCGCCTCGTAATCATTGACCGTGCAGTAGCGCGCCAAGTCCAGGCAATGCAGCAATTCATCGCCAGACAAGACCGGCAATGCCTGTCCGGGATCGAACATGAACGCCACCCCGGTTTCGGACAGACCTTCGACATGGCGCAGCATGCCGGCGGGGCCATCGGGCGAAACAATGGCAAGCTGCGCGTCCCGCGCGGCGCGCACATCGTTTTCGTGCGAATGCATCATCGCGCCCGGATGAAAAGCGGTGATCTGGTTGTCGTCGGCATCGGTGGTGATGAACGCCTGCGCGGTGTAAGTGCCCGGCACATGGCGCACATAGTCCTGCCGCAAGCCCAGGTCGGCGAGTCTTTGCCGATAGGCGGCGGCGTCGTCGCCGACCGTGGCCACGATCAGCGGCTCCGCGCCGAGCAGGTGCAGGTTGTAGGCGATATTGCCCGCGCAGCCGCCAAAATCGCGCCGCAGATCCGGCACCAGGAAGGAAACATTCAGGATGTGGATTTGCTCGGGCAGGATATGATTCTTGAAACGATCGGCAAAGACCATGATGTTATCGTAAGCCATCGAGCCGCAGACGAGAATGGACATGAAACTCTCCAGTATCGGGACGAAACGCGGATTATCCCGGAGAAAGAAAGTCCCGGAAAAAAGAATCTCCCCGCCCAAGGGAAAAAATGGGGCGGTTCCGGCCATTCATGTACGCGGCTTCATGATTTCCGGACGCGAAAGCTACATCGGGAACCGGATTCGAGCGGCGCCGTTTCGCTCCGCATGGAATAACGCCATCACCCGCCAAGCATAGGTTATCCATACACTCCACAATAGCTGGCGATAAGAACGGCGGCGCTCTCGCGCCGTTTGGTACGAACTGGATTGCCGCGTCGATTCGCTCCTCGCAATGACGAGGAGGGGGAGGCTTTTGCAATGGCGCATTATCCCGATGAACTCCCCTCCCCCGCTTGCGGGGGAGGGTGGCCGAAGGCCGGGAGAGGGCTTCCAACCATCCGGCGCGCAGCGCCGCTGGATAAAGAAGAGGAGGAAGGAACGGAACGCCTGCCCGTGCCCCAGCGCAAAAAATCAGCGGCGCTGCGCGCCGGATGGAACGAACTGGATTGCCACGTCGATGCGCTCCTCGCAATGACGAGGGGAGAGGCTCTCGCAATGGCGAGTTCTCCCAAAGGATTCCTCTCCACCGCTTGGCGGGCGAGAGGGTGCCCGAAGGGCGGGAGAGAGCTTCGTTCCAAACGGCGCGCGGCGCCGCTGATTAAAAAAAGAGGGCGGAAAAATGAAACGCCTGCCTTCTCCCCACCATAAAGAAATCAGCGTCGCTACGCTCCGTATGGTTGAATCCCCCTCTCCCGGCCTTCGGCCACCCTCTCCCCCCTACGGGGGGCGAGGGGAGTCCTTTGGAAGAATCCCACCATTACGAAAACCCTCCCACATCGTCATTGCGAGGGCCGCAGGCCCGTGGCAATCCAATTCGTTCCATCCGGCGCGCATCGACGCTGATTTGAACCGCTGCATGGATTGCCACGTCGATGCGCTCCTCGCAATGACGAGGTGGGGGGGCTTTCGCAATGACGAGGTTGGGGAGACTTTCGCGATGACGAGGCGGGGGAAGGGCTTTCGCGATGACGAATTCCTCCGATGAATTCCCCCTCCGATGGACGCCCCTCCCCCGCTTGCGGAGGCCGCCGCCGCGCCTCAGACGACCGCTTCTTGTTTTTGCGTTTTCGCCTTGGCGAACTGCTCGCGCGATACGCCCAGCCACATCACCAGGGGCGAGGCGACCAGCACCGAGGAGTAGATGCCGAAGCAGATGCCGATGGTGAGCGCCAGGGCGAAGTAATGCAGCGTCTCGCCGCCGAACAGCAGCATCGACAACACCACCACTTGGGTGCTGCCGTGGGTGATGACGGTGCGCGAGATGGTGCTGGTGATGGCGTGGTTGAGCACTTCGGGGGTTTTCATGTCGCGCCGCTTGCGGAAGGTCTCGCGCACGCGGTCGAAGACGACGACGGATTCGTTGACCGAGTAGCCGAGCACCGCCAGTACCGCCGCCAGCACCGGCAGCGAGAATTCCCATTGGAAGCAGGCGAAAAAGCCCAGGATGATGGTGACGTCGTGCAGGTTGGCGAGGATCGCCGAGACGGCGAAGCGCCATTCGAACCTGAGCGCCAGGTAGAGCATGATGCCGATGACCACCAGCAGCAGCGCCATCAGGCCGTCGTTGAGAAGCTCTTTGCCGACTTGCGGGCCGACGAATTCGACGCGGCGCACTTCGGCGCGCGGCCCATCGGCTTTTTGCAGGATTTCCTTCACGCGCTCGCCAATGCGCGAGGTGTCGGCATCGCCGCGGTTGGACAGGCGGATCAGTACGTCGCGCGCGCTGCCGAAATTCTGTACTTGCGCGTCGGGATAGCCGCCGGCGGCGAGCGCTTGGCGCAGCGGTTCGAGCTGGACGGTTTCGGTGTAGCCGGCTTCGATCAGCGTGCCGCCGGTGAATTCGACCGACAGGTTCAGGCCGCGAAAGATGAGAAAGCCTACCGCGGCGATGAAGGTGACGAGCGAGATCACGTTGAAGACCACCGCGTGGCGCATGAACGGGATGTCTTTCTTGATGCGGAAAAATTCCATGGTGCGTGGTTTCCTTGCGGTTGTTCGTCCGGCGGGCGTTTATTGGCCGCCCGTTTTGCCCGGCTTCCACACCGTGCCGATCGACAGCGAGGTGAGTTTGCGGCGGTATCCGTAGATGAAGTTGATCAGCATGCGCGACACCAGGATGGCGCTGAACATCGAGGTCAGGATGCCCAGGCAGTGCACCACGGCGAAGCCGCGTACCGGCCCCGAACCGAAGATCAGGAGGGCGATGCCCGCGATGAGGGTGGTGATGTTGGAGTCGAGGATGGTGTCCCAGGCGCGTTCGTAACCAGCGGTGATCGCCGCTTGCGGCGTGCAGCCGTTGCGCAGTTCCTCGCGAATGCGCTCGTTGATGAGCACGTTGGAGTCGATCGCCATCCCCAGGGTGAGCGCCATGGCGGCGATGCCGGGCAGGGTCAGGGTCGCTTGCAGCAGCGAGAGCAGCGCCACCAGCAGCAGCAGGTTGGCGGTGAGCGCGAGCGATGAGACCAGTCCGAAGAGCATGTAGTAGACGCTCATGAACGCCACGATGGCGATGAAGCCCCACAGGGTGGAGTCGAACCCTTTGGCGATGTTGTCTTTGCCGAGGCTGGGGCCGACGGTGCGCTCTTCGATGATTTCCATCGGCGCCGCCAGGGCGCCGGCGCGCAGCAGCAGCGCGGTCTTGGCGGCTTCGGCGCTCGTCATGCTGCCGGAGATTTGTACCCGGCCGCCGCCGATTTCGGCGCGGATGACCGGCGCGGTCACTACTTCGCCCTTGCCCTTTTCGACCAGCAGGATCGCCATGCGCTTGCCGACGTTCTGGCGGGTGAGGTCGCGGAATTTGCGCGCCCCGGCGCCGTCCAGGGTGAGGTGTACCGCCGGTTCGTTGTTTTCGTCGAAACCGGGTTGCGCGTCGGTCAGGCTCTCGCCGGTGAGTTCGATTTGCTTCTTGAGCAGGATGGGGCTGTCGCCGCGGCTGGAGTGCTCGGTGAAGAGTTCGGTGCCGTAGGGCAGCCGTCCGGACAGGGCGCTCTCCAGCGCGCCCGGGGTGTCGTCGACCATGCGCAGTTCGAGCGTGGCGGTGCGGCCGAGGAGGTCCTTGGCCTTGGTGACGTCCTGCACGCCGGGCAGTTGCACGACGATGCGATCCAGGCCCTGTTGCTGGATCACCGGTTCGGCGACGCCGAGTTCGTTGATGCGGTTGTGCAGGGTGTTGATGTTCTGCTTGATGGCGAAATCGCGGATGTTTTGTTGCGCTTGCGGACTCAGGGTGGCGATCAGCCCGAAGTCGCCCGCGCCGCCGTCGGCGTCGGCCAGTTGCAGTTCGTTGTTGAGGGACTGGATCGCGGCGCGCGCTTCGTCGCGCAAGGCGGCTTCGCGGAAGCGGATGCGGATGGCGTCGCCCTCGCGCTCGACGCCGGCATAGCGGATGTTCTTTTCGCGCAATTGGCCGCGCAGGTCGCCAGCGATGGTGTCGATCCGGCGGGAGATCGCGCCGGGCATGTCGACCTGGAGCAGGAAGTGCACGCCGCCGCGCAGGTCGAGCCCCAGATACATCGGCAGGGCGCGCATGCTGGTGAGCCAGGCGGGGGAGTTCGACAGCAGGTTGAGCGCCACGACGTAGGAGGGGTCTTGTTTGTCTGGGATGAATTCGTTTTCGATGATGTCCTTGGCGCGGAACTGCGTGTCGCCGTCGGCGAAGCGGATGCGCACGCCCGAGGCGTCGGTGAACACGCCGGTGTGTGCGATGCCGGCGGCTTCGAGCCTGGCGGCGGCGCGCGCGCCGACGGCGGCGGGGTCGAGTTCGAGCGTGGCCTTGGCGCTCGAGATCTGCACGGCGGGCGCGTCGCCGTAGAAATTCGGCAGGGTGTAGAGCAGCCCCCACAGCAGGACGATGATGATGAGGAGGTTCTTCCAGAGGGGATAACGATTCATGATCGAAAGTTTGGCGTGGGATGGCGCGCGCCGGGCGGACGGCCCGCGCCCGGATCGCCATCCGGGCGGCGCGGGGGGTCAGAGGGCTTTCAGGGTGCCCTTGGGCAGCACGGTGGCGATGGTCTGTTTCTGCACGGCGACTACGGTGTTGGCGGCGATCTCGATCTGGACGAAATTGTCGCCCAACTCGGCGACCTTGCCGGCGATGCCGCCGCCGGTCACGACTTCGTCGCCTTTGGCGAGGGCGTCGAGCATGGATCTGTGTTCCTTGGCGCGCTTCATTTGCGGGCGGATCATCAGGAACCACAGCACCACGAACATCAGGATCAGGGGGATGAAACTGGCCAGCCCGCCGGTCGCGGCTTGTCCGGCGGCCTCGGCGGTCTGGGCGTGAGCGGTGGAAATCAGCACGTCGTTACTCCCGGGGTTGCGTGAAACGGGGAAGTATAGCAGGCGCCATGCGTCCCTTCCGGATCATTGCGCGCTCAGGGCGTCGATGGCGTCGAGCCGCGCCGCGCGCCGCGCCGGCATCACCCCGGCGATCAGTCCGATCAGGATGGCGCTGGCTTCGGCGAGGCACACGAAAAGCCAGGGCGTGGCGATGGGCAGCGCCGGGACGAGCAGGTTCGCCAGCCGGGCCAGGCCGATGCCGGCGGCCAGGCCCAGCAAGCCCCCGAGCGCGGCCAGCATGGCCGCTTCGGCGAGGAAAACGCCCAGGATGGCGCGGCGGCGCGCGCCCAGCGCCACCAGCAGGCCGATTTCGGCGGTGCGCTCGGTCACGGCGATGGTCATGATGGTGACGATGCCGACCGCCCCGACGACGAGCGAGATGCCGCCGAGCGCGCTGGCGGTGATGGTGACGGCGCGCAGGATGTTGACGAGCCGGGCGATCATTTCGTCCTGCGTCGTGAGGGTGAAATCTTCGCGGCCATGGCGGGAGATGAGCGTTTGGCGAATCGCGGGCAGGACGTGGGCGAGGCTGGCGTTCACGTCGTAGGTGAGTTTGATGTGATCCATGCCGCCGCGGTTGTACAGGGCCATCGCCCGCACGGTCGGGATATAGACGGCGTCGTCGATATCCACGTGGAGAATCCGCCCTTTCGCCTCCAGGACGCCGATGACGCGAAAACGTTCTCCGCCAATTTCGATGCGCGCGCCCAGCGCGTTGGCGGCGCCGAAAAGCTCGTTCTTGAGGGTGGCGCCGAGCACGGCGAGCGCGCGCGCGTCACGGGTTTCTTCGGGCAGGAAGCGGCCGGCGGCGAGGTTGACGGAATATATCTCGTGCATTCGCGTTCCCGCCCCCATCGCCACGGTGCGGCGCGAGCGGCCATTGGCGCGGACTTCGGCGCTGCCCTGCACGATGGGGCTGACATTGGCGGCGAACGGCAGGCGGGCGAGCGCCGCCGCGTCGTCCAGGGTCAGGGCGCGGGCGGTCGAGGGCAGCGCGGGTTCGCCGCCGCGCGTATCCTGCCGTCCCGGCGTGATTTTGATGATGTTGGTGCCGAAGCGGGAAAACTCGTGGAGCAGATAGCCGTGCAAACCCGAGCCGATCGAAGTGAGCAGGATCACCGCCGTGATGCCGACGGCGACGCCGAGCAGGGTCAGGAAGCTGCGCAGCCGCTGGGCGACGAGGGCATGCAGGGCAAGGTGGAAAAGATCGCGCCAGCGCATCCGTGCTCCTTTCGCGGCGCGCCTCAGCGCCGCGCCAGCGCCGCGACCGGATCGAGCGCCGCCGCCCGCCGCGCCGGCATCGCGCCGAAGGCCAGCCCGCTGCACAGCGCCATGCCGAGCGCCGCCGCGACCGCCCATCCCGGCGGCCAGACCGGCAGGCCCGGCCAGCCCAGGCGCACGAGCCACGCGCCGAGATGGCCGAGCGCGTAGCCGATCAGCGCGCCGGAGATCGACAGCAGCGCCGCTTCGGCGAGAAAGACGCGGACGACGTCGACGTCGCTGGCGCCGAGCGCCTTGAGCAAGCCGATTTCGGCGGTGCGCTGCGCGACCGCCACCAGCATGACATTCATCACCAGAATCCCCGCCACCGCCAGGCTGATCGCGGCGATGCCCGCCACCGCCAGCGTCAGCGCGCCAAGCAGGCGGTCGAAGGTGTCGAGCACGGCGTCCTGGGTAATCAGGGTCGCGTCGAGTTCGCCGCCGTGGCGGGCGCGCAGGATGTGTTCGATCTGCCGCTTGATGGGAACGATGGCGTCGCGGTCGCGGGCTTCGATCAGGATGCGGAACAGGTTCGTGGTGTTGAACAGGGATTGCGCCGTGGCCACGGGGATGATGACCAATTCGTCGGTATTCATTTCAAGCCCCTGCCCGGCGGCGGACATGACGCCGATGACCCGCAGGCGGCGATCGCCGAGCCGGATCATGCGTCCGACGCCCGTCTCGTTGCCGAACAGTTCGGCGCGGAGGGTTTCGCCGATGACCGCGCCGACGCCCGCGCGCTGCCAGTCCCCGGCGGGCAGGAAACGCCCGTGGGCGACGGACTGGCGGCGGATGGCGATGAATTCCGCCGTGGCGCCGAGCACCGAAACTTCGCGCAGCCGTCCGTTGACCGAGATTTCCGTGCCGCCCGCCAGCAACGGCGCGACTTGCCGCGCCAGCGGCGCGCGCGCCAGGGCGGCGGCGTCGGCCAGCGTGAGATCGCGCGTACTGTTGGTGATGAAACCGCCCACACTGAGCCCGCCGGTCTGGGTGCGCCCCGGCAGGACGATGACGAGATTGGTGCCGAGCGAGGCGAACTCGCCGACGATGTAGCGCCGCGCTCCGTCGCCGAGCGCGGTGAGCACGACCACCGCAGCCACGCCGATCGCCATCGCCGCCATCATCAGCGCGGTACGCGGCGGATAGGCGCGCGCGGCGTGCGCGGCAAAGCGCAGGATGTCGGCGGCGGTCATGGAAGCGGCGGCGCGCTCCGGCGCTCGACGTTGATACGAGAAAGTTCTGGCATGGAAGTAGCGTAGCCTGAAATTCGCGTCCGGGGGAAATTTGTCACGGCGATGATGAGGCGGGGGAGACTTTCGCGATGACGAATTCTTCCGAGGGATTCTCCCTGTCCGATGGAACTCCCCTCCCCCGCTTGGCGGGCGAGAGGGCGCCCGAAAGGCAGGAGAGGGTTTCCAACCATCCGGCGCGAAGCACCGCTGTTTTCTTTGCGGCGGGGAGTGGACAGGCGTCTCGTTTCTTCCTCCCCCTTTTTATCCAGCGTCGATTCGCTCCGGATGATACGAACTGGATTGCCACGTCGATTCGATG
>JAIRLA010000212.1 GCA_031259795.1 Azoarcus sp. | reverse complement strand
CCTTCGGGTTCCATAAATGCTGGGAAATTCTTGAGTAGCTGCAGAATTGGCGGCTCCTCCAGAAGGGCTCAGCTCCATGAGTAAGTAAGGGTTTGTGACTAATGTTGTATGTATTTCTCATCTCTCCTCTGTATCGGTTTTGTCAGCCAGTTGATCACTCTAATGACACGTGAACAGTAGACATTATGTAGTCTCTCGTTATTCAGTTTTCTCCATCATCCTGTTACTTCATTTCCACTAAATTAAAATATTCCCCGTAGAGTGAGAGAGTAAATTCTTGGCCCATAGAAAAGTAAGTAAAGTAAGGGAATGCCTGTAGCAGGCCGTGGAGGCCCATAGGTTTGTGATATATTGAGGTTCCCACATATTCTCTAGACAATCGGCTCATAGATGGCGGTAAAGTTGTCAGTCTTAAGCGCCGGCCGCCCTTTACTCCCAAGAAAATTCCAAGAATATGCCTGGTAGTCATTTCTGTTAGAGACTGAGTCGACCCCAGGGCCATAGTGCGGCTGGAAGGATTAGGTTAATTGAAAAAAAATAATCCAATGACCTCATCGGGACTTAATTCCAGGAAGGCACAGAGATTTTTCTCTCCGCTCCCGTGTCCAGACCGGCTCTTGCCCACCCAGCTTCCTACCCAGTGGACACCTGGAGCCCTTTTCCGTGTAACAAAACAGTCGTGGCGTGAAGCTGGCTGTTCATCTTTGTCTAACACCATCGAGATTAAGAATGGTTGCAGTTATACCTCCTCATCTTCACGGCGCGGTGCTTAATTAAACATTTTTTTATATAGGAGACCTGAACACAGTTCTGAACGCTATGGTAACTCTGAACATCTCGTGAATATAATTATGACTTGTTACGATCGTTCCGGAATATCTGGATACCGCCACAATTTCGAATGATTTAATAACTATCTTTGTAAGCTACTATGATGATGGGCCGCGCCATAGCTCAAGCGGTTAGTCGCTGGCTTCCCACCGCGGCGGCCCGGGTTCCATCCCGGGTCTGGTCAAGTAAGGCGAGGCGGCGGTGCTTGCCCGGCAGTTGACGCGCCGTTTCGGGCCGTTGCCGGAATGGGCGCGGGAGCGCTTGCGGCGGGCGGATGCCGCGCAACTGGAACTCTGGACCGACGCCGTACTGGAAGCGTCCAGCCTGGCGGAGGTAGTGGGCGCGCCGCCGCACTCGCATTGATGTCCTGAGCGCGGTGATGGATTCCCCTCCCCCGCTTGGCGGTGTACAGGTGGGCGAGAGGGCGCCCGAAGGGCGGGAGAGGGCATCGCATTCACGGAATCACCGCGTGGAAGAGCGGTCCCCATGGTCCCGGCTCGCCTTTGGCGTTCTCAAAGCGGACGCTGAAATACGCCGTCTTGCCGCTGTCGGTCTGGTCGAAGAGTTTGAGGTGGCGGCGGGTGGAGCGGGAGTGGGGGAGTTCTTTGCCGGTAGCGGGGATTTTCAGGAGTTCGCGTTTTTCGCCGGTGGCCGCTTCGACGCTGGCCCCGCCCGGGGGATAGATACCGTAATAGGTACGGTATCCATAGTCGTTGTCGTGCGGGTCGGCGGGGGAGTTGGGTTCGCGGTGCAGGTGCAGTTCGAGTTGGTGCGCGGCGGGGTGGCTGACTTCGGCTTGCGCGGCGGGCGGGGGGATCGGGGTGGGTTTGGCGTCTTTCGGTCTGCGAAAGTCCCTCCGCCTCGTCATTGCGAGGCGCGAATCGACGTGGCAATCCAGTTCGTTCCATGCGGAGCGCATCGACGCTGTTTTCCCTGCGGCGGGGGAGTGGACAGGCGTTTCCTGCTCTCTTTTTCAATCAGCGGCGCAGCGCTGCGCATGAAAGCGATGTCATGTCCTGTTCATAGGCGGAGGCTCTGTGCGGTTTGGCTTGCCGGGGGCGTGGCTGGCCGCCGCGCCAGCGTCGTCCTCGTAGGCCGAAAGCGTTTCCACGTCTCCCGTCCACGCGTAGGCGGCCAATAGCGGTTCATCACCGGTTTCCATGGCGTGCACGATGTTCGCGGGGTGCAGGATCAGCGCGCCGGGGGGATGGATGCGGGTGATGCCCGCCGCCGTCCAGGCCGCCGCGCCGGAGACGACGAGGTAGGTTTCCACCGCCGGGTGGTAGTGGCGCGGGTAGAGCAGGCGGGGGCCGATGGCGGTCAGGCCGAGGCAGACCTTGTCGCTGCGGAACGGGGCGATGGGGCCGACGAGTTCGGCCCAGGCCATGCGCTCGCCGATGTCGGGTGCGTCGGGCCGGGGCGCATAACTATAGCGCCAAGGCAGGGCGTCGAGTTGCGGCAGGAAGGCGCGGAAGATGGCCCCGGTAGCCGCGTCGACGTTTTGCGGGGGCGTTTGCTGGAGTTGGCGGACGACCGGATGGCCGCTGGGGCGAAGGTATTCTTCGTCGGCGCGGGAGAAATCGACGGTTTCCAGCAGCGCGAGGATATTGCGGAGTTCCGCCGCGATGGCCGGGGTTTCGCGGTTCGCGGCGTGCCGGGCGGCGAAATGCGCGCGGATGGCGTCGATGGCGGCGAGGGCGGCAAGCGGGGACATGGGCCGGTCGCCGTTTCAGAGGGGGCGGGAACGCAGGGCGACGACGGTGTGGCCGATGGCCTCGCCTCGCCGCCAGGCGGCGAGGGCGGCTTGCGGGTCGAGTTCGTCGGGCGCGAGTTGGCGTTCGATGATATGGGCGTTCGCGCCGGAGTCCTCCAGGCCGACATTGGCGAAGACTTCGGCGAGGCGGCTGGCGCGGTAGAAATGATAGGGGCCGAAGCCTTCCCGCTGCTGCTTCAGGTGGCCGCCGATGATCTCTTCCGGGTCGGTCTGGATTTTCCAGCCGTAAGTGAAGATTTCGGCGCGGTAGCCGGTGAGCCGCCCCATTTCGCGGAAAACGTCGAGCGGGACGCGCCCGCCGAGGAGCGAGAGCACCGCGCCGCCGGGGGCCAGGAAAGGCTTGGCCTTCTGGAGCGCGATGGCGTGGAGCGCCAGCAGGTTGCGGCGCATGAGAGGCGGGACGTTTTCCTTCCGGGGCGGGATGTGCCCGGCGCTCTTGCGCGCGCTGGCGGCTTCTTCGGCGTCGGCGACGGGGATGTTGGGCAGGTTTTCGTAGATCAGGTCGTAGCGCGGCGGCGGCGCCCCGTTGGGGGCGAGGGGTTCCAGGAGATCGCCATGACCGGCTTCGAGAACGATGCCGTCCGGATCCTTCAGATTGTCGCGGATGTTGCTGGCGGCGGCGGCGACGACATCTTCGTGGACATCGGTGATGCCGATGCGGGTCGCGCCCAGGGTTTCGATGGCGGCCAGCGCATCCAGCCCCACGCCCGTGCCGATGCTGCAAAAGCGGGCTTGCGGGCCTTGCTGGCGGCGGATCAGCTTGAAGGCCGGGGCGGCGATGGTGGCGACCCAGTCGCCGAGAATGTCGTCGACGCTGGGGAGGAAGGCATGCTCGGTGACGCGGATGTCCAGCGTTTCTTTCAGGCGCGCGGGGGCGGCGTCGAGTTTCAGGTAGCGGGCGGTATCGATCTGCATGAAAAGGGACGGATGGACGGCGGGGAGGAAGAGGCGGGCGTTCAGGCGGCGAGCAGCGCTTGGTCGAAATCGGCGATCAGATCGTCGACGTCTTCGAGGCCGACGGAGACCCGGATCATGTCCGGCGTGATTCCGGCGGCGAGAAGCTGCTTTTCGTTCATCTGGGCGTGGGTGGACGTGGCCGGATGCAGGACGCCGGTGCGGGCATCGGCGATGTGTACGACAAGAGCGGCGACTTTCAGGTGTTTGACGAAGCGGCGCACGGCGTCCAGATCGCCCTTGATGCCGAAAGTGAAAATGCCGCTGCCGTTCTTGTGGCGGAAGTATTTCCCGATGCGCTTCTTGCCGGTGGAATTGAGTCCGGGGTAGTTGATCCAGGCGACCTTTGGGTGTTTTTCGAGAAAGCTGGCGAGCGCGCGGGCGTTGTCGCCATGGCGCGGCATGCGCAGGTGCAGGGTTTCCAATCCGAGGTTGAACAGGAAGGCGTTCAGCGGACTCAGGCAGCCGCCGAAATCGCGCAGGGATTGGGCGCGCGCTTTGATGAGGAAAGCGTTCTGCGGGAAATTCTCGCTGTAGACCACGCCGTTGTAGGTCGGGTCGGGCGTGGTGAAGTCGGGGAATTTGCCGTTCGTCCAGTCGAAATTGCCGCCGTCGATGACCGCGCCGCCGATGCTGGTGGCGTGGCCGTCGACGTATTTGGTCGCGGAATAGGTGACGACGTTGGCGCCGTGCCGGAACGGCTGGCACAGCCAGGCGGTGGCGAGCGAATTGTCGACGACGAAGGGAATGCCGTGTTCGCGGGCGATGCCGGCCAGTTTGTCGAAATCGAGAATGGCCAGCCCCGGATTGCCAATGGTTTCGCCGAAGATGAGGCGGGTTTCGGGGCGGATGAGTTTCTCGATCTCCGCCTTGGGCGCGTCGGGGTCGAAAAAGCTGGTTTCGACGCCGAACTTCCTGAGGGTGGAATTGAGCAGGGTAAACGTGCCGCCGTAAAGCTGGCTGGCCGAGAGGATATGGTCGCCCGCCCGGACGATGGTCATGATCGCCAGCAGGTTCGCGGCCTGTCCCGAAGCGGTCGCCACCGCCGCCGCGCCGCCTTCGAGCAGGTTCATGCGCGCCTCGAACCCGGCGACGGTCGGGTTGCTCGTCCGGCTGTACTTATGGCCGAACGCCTGCAAGGTCATGATGCGGTTGACGTGGTCGATGTCGTCGTATTTGTAGGTCGTGCTCTGGACGATGGGCAGGACGCGCGGCTCGCTCACCTTGGGG
>JAIRLA010000246.1 GCA_031259795.1 Azoarcus sp. | reverse complement strand
CGCGATGGTTCAGCCAGGTTCGCAGCCGCCGCCACTGGGCGTCATCGCCTCGCGCGTCTTCTTCCACCTCGGCGGCGATCAGCATCAGGGATAAGCGCCGCGCGCGGCCATCTTCCGCTGTCCATGCCAACGTAAACCACAGGACAGCGGGAAACAGCGTCGAGCCGGGCAGAACCCTCGCCCACACCGTTTCATCATCGTTTTCCCCGCCCGCGCGGCACACGCGCACGCCGCCGTCGGCGGCCAGCACGAGGCACAGCCCCCGCTTGCGCGCCTGCGCTCTGGCCGCCCGCACGGCGGAAAGCGCGACCAGCCCGTCGAGCAAGACCGTCGCCACGAGCGGCAAATCCATGAAGAAAAGCGCCAGCCCCGCCGCGAGATGCGCCGCCAGAACCAGCGCCAGCAGCGTAATGTCCGGCTTCAGCCGTATCGTGAGTGGCGCGCCGCCCGTCATCCAGCCATCAGAGGCGGCGAAACACCAGCGTGCCGTTCGTGCCGCCGAAACCAAAGTTGTTTTTCATCGCGATTTCAATCTTCATCGCGCGCGCGGTGTTGGCGCAGAAATCGAGGTCGCACTCCGGGTCTTGCGTGAAGATGTTGATCGTCGGCGGTGAAATCTGGTGATGAATGGCCAGCACGGTAACGACCGATTCCAGTCCGCCCGCGCCGCCAAGCAGGTGCCCGGTCATCGACTTGGTGGAATTGACCACCAGTTTCGCCGCGTTATCGGCTCCGAAAGCGAGCTTGATCGCATCGGTTTCATTCTTGTCGCCGAGCGGCGTCGAAGTGCCGTGCGCGTTCAGATATTGCACCTGATCGGGATTGACTCCGGCATCCTTCAGGGCATTCACCATGCTGCGGCGCGGCCCGTCGGTGTTCGGCGCGGTGATGTGGTACGCATCGCCGCTCATGCCGAAACCAATCAGTTCGGCGTAAATCCTCGCGCCGCGCCGTCTGGCGTGTTCGTATTCTTCGAGCACCAGCGCCCCGGAGCCTTCGCCGGCCACGAAACCATCGCGGTCGACATCCCACGGACGACTGGCGGTCGCGGGGTCGTCGTTGCGGGTCGACAAAGCCTTGGCCGAACCGAACCCCCCCACCGCCAATGGCGTCACCGTCGATTCCGTGCCGCCACAGATCATGACGTCCGCGTCGCCATGCACGATCAGGCGCGCGCCCAAGCCGATGGCGTGCAGGCCCGTGCTGCAAGCCGTCGCCACGGCGAGATTCGGCCCTTGCAGCCCGAGGATGATCGACAGATTCCCCGAAATCATGTTGATGATGGTGCCGGGGACGAAAAACGGTGAAATCTTGCGCGCTCCGCCGGCAAGGAAATGATTGTGCATCTCCTCGATCATCGGCAGTCCGCCCATGCCCGAACCGATGTTTACGCCGATGCGCCCGGCGTTCTCCTCCGTGACCGCGATGCCGGAATCACGGAACGCCTGGATCCCCGCCGCCAGACCGTAGTGGACGAAGATATCCATCCGGCGAGCATCTTTCGCCGGCAGCCAGGCGGTAATGTCGAAGTTCTTGACTTCACCGGCCACGCGCGAAGCGAACATGCTGGCGTCGAACCGGGTGATTGGACCGACGCCGCTCTTGCCGGCAATCAGGTTTTCCCAGATTTCGGGAACAGTATTGCCAACCGGCGAGACAGCGCCCAGTCCGGTAACGACGACTCTACGACGCGACACGAAACTACTCCGAAAGAATCAGGCGGAGGAAAACACCAAGCCGCCCTTCCGGCAGCCGCACCAGACGACCGCCGGAAGGGCATGAAAACAGCGAGGAGTCTTATTTCTTGAGGTGGTGGGCGTTGACGTAATCGATCGCCTGCTGGACGTTGGTGATTTTCTCGGCTTCTTCGTCCGGAATTTCACACTCGAATTCTTCTTCCAGTGCCATCACCAGTTCCACGGTATCCAACGAATCCGCGCCCAAATCATCCACGAACGAAGATTCGTTCTTGATCTCCGCCTCGTTTACGCCAAGCTGCTCAGCCACGATCTTTTTGACGCGCTGTTCGATGTCGCTCATGAACAAACTCCTTCCCGTACAGGGGTGTAAAAAAACTGTCGCATTCTACCAAAAAGGCGCGCTTTCGCCATCGTCGCGCCGGTTCATGGCATATACATGCCGCCATTGACATGCACGGTCGTCCCGGTGATGTAGGAGGCCGCCGGCGAGGCGAGAAACGCCACCGCGGCGGCCACTTCTTCCGGCTTGCCGAGACGGCCGAGCACGATATTGTTCAACATAGCCTCGCGCACGGTTTCTGGCAACCCCTGTGTCATCACCGTGTCAATAAAGCCCGGCGCCACACAATTGACGGTGATGTTGCGGCCGCCCAACTCGCGCGCGAGCGAACGGCTCATTCCCGCCACGCCGGCCTTGGAAGCGGCGTAGTTGGCCTGCCCCGCATTTCCCGTGCCGCCGACCACCGAAGTGATATTGATGATACGGCCCGCGCGCGCCTTCATCATGCCGCGCATCACCAGGCGCGACATGCGAAATACCGCCTTGAGGTTGACGTCGATGACCGCGTCCCATTCTTCGTCCTTCATCCGCACGGCGAGGTTGTCACGGGTGATGCCCGCGTTGTTGACCAATATGCCGATCGTACCGAATTCTTTCTCGACCTCGGCCACCGCCGCTTCGCAGGCCGGGGCGTCGGTCACATCGAACGCCCTGGCGCCGCCTTTTATCCCGGCGTCGCGCAAAGCCTGCGCCAGTTCCGCGGCGGTTTCATCCGTCGTGGCCGTGCCGATCACGGTCGCCCCCTGGCGTCCCAGTTCGAACGCCACCGCGCGGCCAATGCCGCGCATCGCCCCCGTCACCAGCGCGATTTGTCCTTCGAGCGAATAACTCATGCCGTCCTCACCGCCGCGATGGCCTGTTCGAGACTCGCCATATCATGCGCCGAACCGCCGCTCACGTCTTTACTGATCCGTTTGGTCATACCGGCAAGCACCTTGCCGGGGCCGCATTCGATGACATGGCTCAAGCCGCGCGCGGCCATCGCCGCCACCGACTCGATCCAGCGTACCGGCGAAAACGCCTGCCGGACAAGGGCGTCGCGGATTTTCTCCGGATCGTCGTAAATGGCGACATCCACATTATTGAGCACTTCGATTCGCGGACGGGAAATTTTCACCGCCGCCAGCCGCTCGCCCAGGCGTTCCGCCGCCGGTTTCATCAGCGCGCAATGAAACGGCGCCGATACCGGCAACAATACCGCGCGCCGGGCGCCTTTGGTCGTGGCAAGCGATATCGCGCGCTCTACCGCGTTTTTTGCCCCGGCAATCACGATCTGTCCCGGCGCGTTGAGATTGGCGGCCTCCACCACCTCGCCCTGTGCCGCTTCGGCACAGACCGCGCGCACCACGTCGACCTCCAGGCCCATGAGCGCCGCCATGGCACCCTCGCCCGCCGGCGCCGCCTCCTGCATGGCTTGCGCGCGGAAGCGCACGAGCGGCACGGCATCGGCAAAATCCAGCGCTTCCGCGGCGACCAGCGCCGAATATTCGCCCAGACTGTGACCGGCCGCCAGCGCGGGCTTCGCCCCCCCCGCCGCCAACCAGGCGCGATACACCGCGACGCCCGCGGTCAACATCAATGGCTGGGTGTTGACGGTGAGAGCAAGGCGTTCGGCGGGGCCTTCCGCGGCCATCCGCCACAGATCCTCGCCCAGCGCCGCCGAGGCCTCGGCGAAAGTCTCGCGGATGGCCGGAGAATCGCCATAAGCGGCCATCATGCCGACGGCCTGCGAACCCTGACCGGGAAATACCAGTGCGAAAGCCATTTTTTCTCCGTTGATGAAACAGGGGCGGAACAGCGCCGCTCAAAAGTCGATCAATGCCGCGCCCCAGGTGAAACCACCGCCAACGCCCTCGATCACCACCCGCTGCCCGGCGCGGATACGTCCGTCACGCACCGCGCAGTCCAGCGCGAGCGGCACCGACGCCGCTGAAGTATTGCCGTGGCGCTCGACGGTCGTCACCACCTTGTCCATCGGCAACCCCAAGCGTCTGGCCGTGGACTGGATGATGCGGATATTGGCCTGATGCGGCACCAGCCAGTCGATACTGCCGTGCGGCACCCCGGCGAGATCGGCCACTTCCTGCGCCACATCGCCGAGCGCCTTGACCGCGAACCTGAACACCGCCTGCCCGTCCATGCGCAGGAAAGGATCGCCGGTCACCTTGCCATCGGCGACGCCGCCGGGCACGCACAGGATCGAATGATGGCTGCCATCGGCATGCAGCGCGGCGGCGCGCACGCCGGGGGCGGGAGACGCTTCCAGCACCACCGCGCCCGCGCCGTCGCCAAAGAGCACGCATGTGCCGCGATCCGACCAATCGAGGATACGCGAAAACACTTCCGCGCCAATCACCAGCGCCCGGCGATGACTGCCCGAGGCGATGAATTTTTCCGCCACCGCCAGCCCATAGACGAAACCGCAGCAGACCGCCTGCACGTCGAAGGCCGCGCCGCCATTCTCGATGCCAAGCCCGGCCTGCACCAGGGTGGCCGTGCTCGGAAAAATGTAATCGGGCGTCGACGTCGCCACGATGAGGAGGTCGATATCGCCGGGTTCGCACCCGGCGGCCTCGATGGCCCGCCGCGCCGCGACCAGCGCCAGCCCGCTCGCCGTCATGCCCGGCGGCGCGAAATGGCGGGCGCGAATTCCGGTACGGCTGGCGATCCACTCGTCCGAAGTGTCGATGCCGCGCTTGACCAGATCATCGTTCGTGACCGCCTCGCCCGGCAGGTAACCGCCGGTGCCGGCGATTTTTGCATGAATCATGCACGCTCCCTGTTTTCGCCCGTGGCCGCCGCGACCTTGTCGGTAATGCGCTCGATCAATCGGTTACTGGCGGCATCCCCCGCCCGGGCGATCGCCTGCTCGAACGCAAAAGCATCGGCGGAACCGTGGCTCTTGACCACGACCCCGCGCAAGCCCAGCAAGACCGCGCCATTGTAGCGGCGATGATCCGCCCGCCCCTTGAAACGCCGGAGCGCCGGCAGGGCCGCCAGCGCCATCAACTTCGAGAGCGGCCCGCGGGAAAATTCCTCGCGCAGGAATGTGGCCAGCATCTGCGCCAGCCCCTCGGTGCTCTTGAGCGCCACATTGCCGACGAAACCATCGCAGACCACGACATCGGTCGTACCCTTGAAAATATCGTCGCCCTCGACATTGCCATAAAAATTGAGACTGCTCGCGCGCAACAGTTCAGCGGCTTTCTTGGTGACTTCGTTGCCCTTGATCTCTTCCGAACCGATGTTGAGCAGCCCGACCGTCGGGCGTTCGGCGTGGTCGATGGCCGAAGCCAGCATCGCTCCCATGATCCCGAACTGAAGCAGGTGCTCGGCGGTGCAGTCGATATTGGCCCCGAGATCGAGCGCATAGGTATGCCCCCCGACCGTGGGCAACGCGAAACAGATCGCGGGCCGGTCGATACCGGGCAGCATCTTGAGCACGAAGCGGGAAATCGCCATCAGCGCGCCGGTATTGCCCGCCGACACCGCCGCCTGCGCCTGGCCATTCTTGACCAGATCGATCGCCACGCGCATCGAGGAATCCTTCTTGGCGCGCATCGCGACGGCCGGCGGCTCGTCCATGCCCACCACCTCGGAGGCGGGATGAATGCGCAGGCGCGCCCCTGGCTCGGCGAGCATCCCGCCCGCCAAAGGTTCCAGCGCCTCTTCGCGCCCGACAAGAATCACATGGATGGCGGGATGCGCGCGCAAAAAAGCAAGCGCGGCTGGAACTGTCACGGACGGGCCATGATCGCCCCCCATGCAGTCAACTGCAACGGTGACACTCATCAACTTCTCGTGTGATTACCGGAGACAAGAAGAAAAAAGCGGCGCGGACGCACTGCGCCCGGCGCCGCCCTTCATGGCAAACGCGGCCTTTGCCCTTACTCGTCCTTGCCTTTCGTGACTTTCTTGCCACGATAGAATCCGCCCGGACTGATGTGGTGACGCAAATGCGCCTCACCCGTAGTCGGTTCAATAGCCAGCGCCGGCGCGCTCAGGAAATCGTGCGCGCGGTGCATGCCGCGCTTGGATGGGGATTTTTTGTTCTGCTGGACAGCCATGAAACACTCCTGAATAACAAAATCACTACACGCCGAACGTCACCCGTCGTTGCCACGCAACCCGGCCAGCACCGCAAACGGCGATTCCCTGCGCGATCCGCCGCCCGCTTCCGCCGGGCGCGGCGCATCGCAATCCTCATGCCGCGGCACTATCGGCAACGCGAGGATGATCTCATCCTCGATCAACGACAGCACATCGACCTCGCCATCAACCTCGATCGCGTCGATCTCGTCGTTTTCCAGTTCGTCCTCGGGCAACGCCTGCCCGGCACGCACCGGCCGCAACGCGGCGCCGACCGCCAAATCCCACGCAAGGCTTGCGAGGCAGCGTTGGCAACGCAGCGCCAAGCGCCCGAAAACCTCCAGATCGAGCCTCGGCTCGCCCTCGGCGTCGAGACTTCCCGCCAACCGCCAGCGCACAACGCCTTCGCCATTGGCGAGTTGATCGGCAAGCCGCCTGAAAAGCGCCACTGGAAGCTCGCCTTCAAGCACGCGCCCTTCAGCCGCGAACCCGAAAACGTCGGCGATGCGCCCCGCCGCCAAGCCTGCGATGCCTTGTTCGGACATAATCTGCGGATGGTATTATGCTTTTCCTCCGTTGTCAAAGCATTCCACTGCGGACGAACCGAACCGCCCACCGAGGGATCGGGGATCGGGGATCGGAAAACATCCTGCGCTTCGAGAACGCCCTGAGACTTTTATCATGTCGTGTTCCGCCTGATTACGACATCGGCGCGGAATCGGAACCACGCCGGACTAAAAAACGGGCCTGGAAGGGTTTCCCCTTTTAGGCCCGCTTTTTGCGCTGCTGGCAAAGAGCGTCGGACGACGCGGCAGCCAGCGTCACCAGGCTACTGCGTACTCACTTTTCCTGCTTGGACCACCGTAACCGTCGAGGTCTTGTCGCTCGCGCTGAACGTGACCGTTCCTGTCCGGGACGCCAGCGCGGTATTCGCCGTCACCTTCAACGTCGCTTGGGCGCCGCTCTTGCCTGACGCGGGGGATACCGTCAACCACGACTGGTTCGACTTCGCCGTCCATTGCGACTGGTTCGTCGTTACCGTCAGGACTCCCGACGAGGCCACCGCCGTCGG
>JAIRLA010000118.1 GCA_031259795.1 Azoarcus sp. | reverse complement strand
GTTTCGTTGGCGGAAAAGAGCGGCGTGCCGCCACCCCCGCAAAAACCGACCAGCACACCCGCTTTCGCCAATTCCCGCATGGCCGCCTGCGTGACCGAAGTGCCGGTTCCCAGCAAAAGGCAGGTCGTGTTGGCGATGGGGATATTCCAGTAAAGCGAACGCTTGCCCGCGTCCGTCACATATTCGACCCGCCCGCCATTGACGAGCACGCGGCAATGCTCCAGATAATAAAGATTGGCGCGCTTGGAATGCAGGATGGTCTTGAGATCGGAGGGGGAGAAAGTCTCCATGACATCCCCTTGTGTCATTGCCTGTCATGATGTGGAGTTTGTCCCGGGCAACGCATCTCTGGCGAAAAAACGGAATGCCGAATCGTCGCCTGCGAGTCACTCCCATGCGTTCCACTTCTCCCCCGGATTCCAGTGCGCCGCCCGGCGCGCGTGCGCCGGTTTACGCCGCCAGTTTACGTTTCGAGCAGACTGCGCAGCATCCAGGCGGTTTTTTCGTGGACTTGCAAACGCTGCGTAATCAGGTCGAGCGTCGGCTCGTCATCCGCCTTGTCGGCCAGCGGCGCGACGCCGCGCGCGGTCTTGGCCACGGCTTCCTGCCCCTTTACCAGAATGCGGATCATCTCTTCCGCGTTGGGCGCATCGTCGGGTTGCTTCAGGCTGGTAAGCTTTTCGAATTCCCTGTAGGAGCCGGGCGCCGGGAAACCCAAGGCGCGGATGCGCTCGGCAATCAGGTCGACCGCCGCGGCCAGTTCGGTGTATTGCGCCTCGAACATCAGGTGCAAGGTATTGAACATCGGCCCGGTCACGTTCCAGTGAAAATTATGCGTTGTCAAATACAGGGTGTAGCTGTCGGCGAGCAGCCGCGACAGCCCCTTGGCGATCTTGGCGCGGTCTTCCCTGTTGATGCCGATGTCAATTTCCATGTTTGTTCTCCTTTTGTCCAGGTTCTGATCTCCGGCGGGCCGGACGGCCCGAGCCGGCATTGCGCATGCTGGAACGATCCGGCCGGGATGTCCAATTGCATGCACACATCCATGGTATAGCCGCACGCCATGAAAGTCATCTGAAGTCTACTTTTCCGCCTCAGGGTACCGTGTGCGCGGCTCCGATCGGATGTACGCCGGGTAGCGCGCTGTCGAGAATCGCCGCCCGCAGGATGTCGATCGCGCTGCCGCGCTGGTAAGTCACCCGCCATGCCAGCACGACCCGGCGCGAAGGCTCGGGATTGGCGAAAGGCCGTACCGCCACCAGCGGATTGTTGATTTCCAGGTCATCCGCCGCCGTGCAGGGCAGCACCGTCACGCCCAGGCCGGTCGCAACCATGTGGCGGATGGTTTCGAGCGAGCTGCCTTCGAGTGTGCGTTGCAGACCGCTGGCGCTGCGGCACTGGGGACAGACTTCCAGCACCTGGTCGCGGAAGCAGTTGCCGGCCCCGAGCAACAACAGTTGCTCATTGGCGAGCGCGTCGGGCGCGATTTTCTCCTGCCCGGCCCATGGATGCGCGGCCGGCATCAATACGCGGAAGGGTTCGTCGTATATCAACTGCGTGACGATGCCCGTCTCTTCGAACGGCAGGCTGACGATGATGACGTCCAGCTCGCCATGCTTGAGCAGATTGGCCAGCCGCGCCGTGTAGTTCTCCTGGATGATGAGCGGCATGCGCGGCGCGCGCTGGTGCATGCGCGGAATCAGGTGCGGCAGCAGATAAGGGCCGATGGTGTAGATCACGCCCAGCCGCAAGGGGCCGGTGAGCTGATCCTTGCCCGCGGTGGCGATTTCGTTGATGTAGCTGACGTCGAGCAGCACTTTCTCGGCCTGCTCGACGATGCGTCGCCCGGTTTCGGTGATCTTGACCTCGGATGCTCCGCGCTCGAAAAGCTGGATACCGAGTTCTTCCTCCACCTTCTTGACCGCCACCGAAAGCGTGGGTTGTGAGACGTGGCTCTTTTCGGCCGCACGGCCAAAATGTCGTTCGCGCGCCAAGGCGACGAGGTAACGCAAATCTGTCAAAGTCATGAGAATGTACTGTCCAGCTGTAGTTCTGTGATTTGCTCCCCCGGCATGCCGACGCGGCGGCCCGGGGGACTCTTCACTCCCGTCATTATACTGGACAATATGCTCCGCATACGTGTTTACCGCAAGGGGGGGCTTGATCTTCTGCGTTGCATCCGCATTTTGGGAACAGCTTCGCCAGAATCGCATCAAACGTCGCGTCGACACTCCGCGCCGAGCGGCTTTGTCGTTTTTTCAACCAGACCCGTTTCAACCAGACCCGTTTTTCAGGAAGACCATGAAAAAACCTGTTGCCATCACAGTCCTCGCCCTCGCCCTGGCCGCCTGCCTGCCGGACAACGGCTCCATCCCCGCCGCCCATGCCGACGATACCGCCGCCGCCGCGGCCTCCGCCCGGCGCGGCCTGCCAGACTTTGCCGATCTGGTCGACAAGGTCGGTCCCGCCGTAGTCAATATCACCGTCGACCAGACCATCCAGGTCGACGATAGCGACAACCCCTTCGCCAACGATCCTTTCTATGATTTCCTGCGCCGTTTCGGCGTGCCGTCGCCGGGCATTCCCGGTTTCCCCGGCCAGCCCACTCCCCGCAACCGCCATGGCATCGGTTCCGGCTTCATCGTCAGCAGCGACGGATACGTCCTCACCAACGCCCACGTGGTGAGCGATGACGGCGCCGAAGTCACCGTGCGCCTGAGCGACAAGCGCGAATTCAAGGCCAGGGTGGTTGGTCTCGACCGCCGCACCGATGTCGCCGTGCTCAAGATCGACGCCAAGGGCCTGCCGACCGTCGCCATCGGCGACGCCGACCGCGCCCGCGTCGGCGAATGGGTCATCGCCATGGGTTCGCCGTTCGGTTTCGAGCATACCGTGACCGCCGGCATCATCTCGGCCAAGGCGCGCCGCCTGCCGGATGAAAACTACGTGCCTTTCATCCAGACCGACGTTGCCATCAATCCCGGCAATTCGGGCGGCCCGCTTTTCGATCTCAATGGCCGCGTGATCGGGATCAACTCGCAGATTTATTCGCGCTCCGGCGGCTTCATGGGCATCTCCTTCGCCATCCCGATCGATGTCGCCATGAACGTGAAGGATCAGCTCGTCCAGCATGGCCGGGTACAGCGTGGGCGGCTGGGCATCTACATCCAGGGCGTGAGTCCGGAACTGGCCCCCTCCTTCGGCCTCGACAAGCCGCGCGGGGCGTTGGTCTCCCAGATCGAACCGGGCAGCGCCGCCGACCGCGCCGGGCTGAAAGCGGGCGACATCGTGCTCAAGGTCGACGGCAAGGAAGTGAGCGAATCCGCCGATCTGCCGCGCATCATCGGCGACAAACAGCCAGGCAGCAAAGTCGCGCTCGAAATCTGGCGCGAGGGCAAGAGCCGCGAAATCGTCGCCGTTCTCGACGAACTCGTCGCGGAAAACGCCGCGCCCGGCCGCGACAACAAGAACCCGCGCGGCGGCAGCAAGTTCGACAAGCTCGGTCTCGGCGTGCGCGCCCTGGAACCCCGCGAAGCCGCCAGTCTGGGCGTCAAGGGCGGCCTGATCGTCGAGGCCGTCACCGGCCCGGCTTCCCGTGCCGGCCTGCGAACCGGCGACGTGATCCTGGCGCTGAACAACCAGCCGGTTTCTTCGGCGGCGCAGTTCCGCCAGATCATCGACCGGGCGGGCAAACGTTTCGCCCTTCTGATTCAGCGCGGCGAATCGCGCATCTTCATACCTCTCAAGATCGACTGAGCCAACCGATTCACGCCGCAGACCGAATCCCCGATGTCAGGGACCCGATGTCAGGGATGCGGCGTGACCCAGGCGTTGCCTTGCGGGGAGATTTCTTTTTTCCAGATGGGCGCGCGCGCCTTGAGTTCGTCGATCAGCCAGTGACAGGCGTCCAGCGCCGGGGCGCGGTGTTCGGCGGCGGTGGCGATGAGGACGATGTCGTCGCCGGGATGCACTGCGCCCAGGCGATGCACGAGGCGCGCGTCGATGAGGCCGAAGCGCGAGATCGCCTGGGCGCGCAGGGTTTGCAGTTCGGCAAGCGCCATGGTTTCGTAGGCATCGAAATGGATTTCGGTGACGGCGCGCCCGCCGGAAAAATCGCGCGCGCACCCCAGGAAGGCCGCAATGCCGCCGATGCGGCGCGAGGCGGCGCGCAATGCGGCGATTTCGCCGTCCAGCGAAAAGTCTTCCAGTTGCAGGCGTACCGCGTCCGGCATCTCAGCCTCCGGAAAAAGCCGACATGAAAACGACTTCGGCGCCGTCGGCAAGCGGGGTGTCGTCCTGTTCGTCGACCCGCTTGCCGTTGACGGCCACGATGGAGACGAGCGCAAAGGCCTCTTGGTGATGCGCACGCAGTTCACCGTAAATGTCTTGCCAGCGCAAACCTTGCCGGAAATCCATTTCGATTTGCCGCGCGCCGATGCGCTCGGCCACGGGGCCGAAAAAAAGTACCTGGATCATGGCGATGTTTCCCGGACAGGTTCGCCGCGCCGCCAGGTACCGCTCTTGCCGCCGCGCTTTTCTTCCAGTTGCAGGCGTTCGATGCGCATGCCCCGGTCGATGGCCTTGCACATATCGTAAATGGTCAGCAGGGCGGCGGCGGCGGCGCACAGCGCTTCCATTTCGACACCGGTCGATCCGTTGCAACGCACGCCGACTCGCGTCTCGATGCCGGGACGGCCTTCGCCGTCCGGCGCGAGGATTTCGCCGAATTCGACTTCCACGCCGGAAAGCGGCAAGGGATGGCACATCGGGATCAGCTCGGAGGTGCGCTTGGCGGCCATGACCGCCGCGACATCGGCGACGGCAAGCACGTTCCCCTTGGCAAGCGTGCCGGCGCGGATGCGCTCCAGTGTCGCCGGCAGCATGCGCAAGATGCCGCTGGCGATCGCCATGCGCCGGCTTTCCGCCTTGGCGGAGACGTCGACCATGCGGGCGCGTCCAGCGGCGGAAAAATGGCTCAGATCGGGCTCGTCCAAGAAAACATCCTTTTGCGAAAAACCGCCGCGTCAGCCGCCAATGTAAGACATTTCGACTTTCCCGGCGGTTTTCCCCGCCAGGATGTGGCGTTGTTGCGAATAGCGCTCGCCGCGTCCGCGCCAGATGGCGGCGATGCGCCGGTACAGTCCTTCGTCGCTGCTGTCCGGGGCGCGCAGCATGCCGCGCAGATCGGCGCCCTCGCCAGCGAAAAGGCAGGTATAGAGCTTACCATCCGTGGAAAGGCGCAGACGCCCGCATTCGTGACAAAACGCTTGCGTCACCGAGGCGATGACACCGATTTCGCCGCCGCCATCCGCGAATTCCCAGCGTTTCGCCACTTCGCCCGGATAGCGGGCGGCGACGGGTTGCAGCGGATATTCGGCGTCGATTCTCGCCAGGATTTCGCGCGCCGTGACCACATCGTCGAGCCGCCAGCCGTTGCTGAGGCCGACATCCATGTATTCGATGAAGCGGATGATGACGCCGGTGTGGCGAAAATGGCGGATCAGCGGCAGGATTTCGCTTTCGTTGATGCCGCGTTTGACGACGGTGTTGACCTTGACCGGCGCGAGTCCCGCCGCCTGGGCGGCGGCGATGCCTTCGAGCACGGCGCTGACCGGAGCGCGCTTGCCGCTCAGGCGCTGGAAAATCGTCTCGTCCAGCGCGTCGAGGCTGATGTTCAGGCGCGCGAGGCCGGCGTTTTTCAGGTCGCGCGCTTTTCTGGCCAGCAAGGTGCCATTGCTGGTCATGGCGATTTCGATGGGTTTGCCATCTTCGCCGCAAAGCCCGGCCAGCATTTCGACCAGCCGCTCGATGCCGTGGCGCAGCAACGGCTCCCCGCCGGAGAGGCGAATCTTGCGCACGCCCAAAGCGATGCATTGCCGGGCGACGCGGATGATTTCCTCGAAACGCAGGAGATCGGCGTGACGCAGGAAGACGAACTCGCGCCCGAAAACTTCCTGCGGCATGCAATAGGCGCAGCGCAGGTTGCAGCGATCCGTCACCGAAATGCGCAAGTCGCGCAAGGGGCGTTGCAAGCTGTCCGGGCACGGCGGACTGAAAGATTTTTCGCGCATCGTCTCTCCTGCATCAGGGATCAAATCTGGAGCGGCGCGGCCCCTGGAAACGCGTCATTGCGAAGCGCGCCGCGACGCGGCAATCCTCTCCCTTCGCAATGACGAGTTCTTCCGATGGATTCCCCTCCCCCGCTCGGCGGGGGAGGGTGCCCGAAGGGCGGGAGAGGGCGTCGTTCCACCCGGCGCGCAGCGCCGCTGACTGAAAAAGGGGGAGGGAAGAAGAGAACATCCACCCTTTTCCCATCACTTGAGCGCTACATGACGTAGGATATGCGCTTCCATTTGCTAATCTGCTCTAATATGATGTTACCAAGTCAAAGTCTTTTCATCACTTTTCTTGAAATTTGTTCTTCGTGCGCATGCGTCTGCGAGTTTTTGTTGCGCTGTTTTATCCTTGATCGCCAAGAGGTTCTCCGACGCGCAGTTCTCGTCGTTGACTTCGAAAGCCCGAGTCTGAGCAGGCGGTTGGTCATCGCTGCAACCTGCAACGATGGTGGCAGCAATTGATGCTAGAAACAAAACGGACGTTTTATTCATGTTAAGTTCTCCTCAGTGGTGTTACCAAGTCAAGGCCGCCTGTCCACTCCCCACTGCAAAGAAATCAGCGTCGCTGCGCTCCGCATGGAAGGAAACCCTCTCCCGCCCCTGACGGGGCACCCTCCCCCGCAAGCGGGGCATAGGTATCTACACACCCCGGAATTCGGTTACATTCTGTCGGTATGAGACAGAATTTACGGATGCTCGACTGAACAGTCGATACCAGAAGCTGGTGATGAGCCATGGCAACTGCAC
>JAIRLA010000083.1 GCA_031259795.1 Azoarcus sp. | reverse complement strand
CCGCCGCCCTGCTGTGGCTGCTCGGCGAACTGGCGTCGGTTTCCGGCGCGGCGCACGCCGGCTTTGTCGCGCTGCTCGTTTCCTGCCTGGCGGGGGCGCTGGGCTGGCGGTTGGCGCGGATATTGTTGTTTCCATTGTGTTTTCTCTTTTTCGGCCTGCCGGTCGGTGAATTCCTGCTGCCCATGCTGATGGCGATGACCGCCGATTTCACCGTGGCTTCGCTGCGCCTCAGCGGCATTCCCGTTTATCAGGAAGGTCTGCAATTCGTGATCCCGAACGGAAGCTGGTCGGTGGTGGAAGCCTGCTCGGGGATACGCTACCTGATCGCTTCGCTGATGCTCGGCGCGCTCTACGCTTGGCTCAACTATGCCCGCCTCGGCAAGCGCCTGTGCTTCATGGCCGTCGCCTTCGCCGTGCCGCTGCTCGCCAACGGGCTGCGCGCCTATCTGATCGTCCTGCTGGGTTATCTGTCGGACAACAGGCTCGCCAGCGGCGTCGACCATCTGATCTACGGTTGGGTGTTTTTCGGCATCGTGATCGCGCTCATGTTCTGGATCGGGCAGCGTTGGGCCGATCCGGAACGGGTCGCGGAACGGACGGTGGATACGCGCGGACAACCGCCCGCGCCGGCGCATTGGTTGCGGCTTGCGCCGCTGGCGCTGGCGAGCGCCGCTTTCGTGCTCGTCCATGACTGGCTCGACCGGGAATCGCCGCCTTATGCCGCGCGCTACGAATTGCCCGCCCCCGCCGCGGGCTGGAGCGAGCGGGATTCGACGCGGATCGCATATCGCGCGCATTACGCGGGCTGGCGCGGCGCGGCGGATGCCGTGTATGAGGCGCCGGACGGCGAAGCGGTGTTGCTGCAAACAGCCTTTTTCGCCAACCAGCGCGCGGGGACGGAAATGGTGACCTGGGAGAATGGCTTGACCGACAGGGAGGGCTTCAGCCGTTCCGGCCTGCGTCCCGGCCCGCCCGCCGCCAGCGCGCTGGGCGCGTTGCGCAGCGCGCGCCTGACCGCCGCCGACGGCGCGCGTTACCTGATCTGGCAGTGGTATGTCATCGGCGGCGATATCGTGACGCGCGACTGGGAAGTCAAATTGCGGCTGGCCGCCGGGCGTATCGCCGGACGCGGAGATGCGTCCATGGTTTTCGTGCTGGCCACGCCGGATGGCGAGGACGGCGACGCCGCGTCCGAAGCGCGGTTGCGCCGCTTCGTCGCCGACCACGGCGCGGACTTGCGGGAAATCTTTGCCGGAGTGGAGCAAGGAAGCGCTCATGAGTGAGCCTGTGCGCCAGCGGCATGTGTTGCATTGCCTCTACAGCTTCGAGATGGGCGGGCTGGAGAATGTCATCATCCAGCTCGTCAACCGTTTACCGGCGGACGAATTCGCGCACACCGTCCTGGCGCTGACCACGATCGGCGAGTACCGCGCCCGCGTCACCCGGACGGATGTGAAGTTCATCGCCCTCGGCAAACCGCCGGGCCACGCCGTGCGTCTTTATCCGCGCATCCTGGCGCTGCTGCGCGAAATCCGTCCCGATGTCGTGCATACCTGCAACATGGCCGCGCTGGAAATCGCGCCGTTGTCGCGGCTGGCCGGCGTGCGCAGGCACATCCACGCGGAACACGGCCTGGACATCGGCGGCGACAATGCGCGTCATCTGTTCCTGCGCCGCCTGTACCGCCGCTTCACCCACCACCAGATAGCGGTTTCGGCGGACATCCACGACTACCTGCATCGGCGGGTCGGGATGCCCTTGCGCAAACTGTCGCTGATCGCCAATGGCGTCGATCCCGCGGTGTTCGCGCCGGGAGACGCCGCGCCCGTGCCGGGATGCCCGTTCGCGCCCGGACGGCACCGGCTGATCGGGACCGTGGGACGGCTGGCGGCGATCAAGAACCAGGTTTTCCTCGCGCGCGCCTTTGTCCGCGCGGTCAGGAGCGGCGCGCCGGAAGCGCGCGATCTGCGTCTGCTCATCGTGGGCGAGGGCGAAATGCGCGCGGACATCGAAGCCATCCTGCGGCGGGAAGGCATGCTGGATTTGGCCTGGCTGCCCGGCGCGCGCGACGACATTCCGGCGATCCTGCGCATGCTCGATTGCTTCGTGCTGCCGTCTTATTCCGAGGGAACGCCGCTCGCCATACTGGAAGCCATGGCCGCGGGCCTGCCGGTGATCGCCACCCCGGTGGGCTGCGTGCCGGATCTGGTGAAAGAAGGCGACACGGGTTTTCTCACGCCCCCGGACGATGACGAAACCCTGGCGGCGCGCTTGCTCGCCTGCGCCGCCAGCCGCGAGACGAAGGCGCAGGTGGGCGCGCGGGCGCGGGCGCGCGTCGAGCGGGATTTCAACATCGCGCACACCATGGAGCAATATCGTGAAGTGTTCGGGCGCTGAAGGCCCGTCCGGAAGAGCGGGGATGGAGGACATCCGGCGCGCGCGTCGATCTCGCCGTCCCGCCGCCCGCCGCGCGCGCGTCCGCGAACGCCGGCGAAGAAACCGTGTAGCATGACCGTTTTATTTATTCCGCCATTTCCCCGCCCATGCGCATCCTGCATATACTCGACCACTCGATCCCGCTGCACAGCGGCTATACCTTCCGCACGGAAGCCATCCTGCGCGAGCAGCGCGCGCGCGGCTGGGAAACCCTGCACCTGACTTCGCCCAAGCAGGGCGTGACCGCCGAAGCGGTCGAAATGGTCGGGAATCTCAAGTTCCACCGCGCCCGGGTGCCGCCCCCCGGCCCCGCCGGCATCCACGAATGGCGGCAGATCAAGGCGACTTTCGCCCGCTTGGCGGAGTTGGCCGCGACATACCGTCCCGATATTCTCCACGCCCATTCCCCGGTATTGACCGCCATCCCGGCCTTGTGGGTGGGCAAGAAACTTTCCATCCCCGTGGTATACGAAATCCGCGCCTTCTGGGAAGACGCCGCGGTCGACCACGGCACGACGAACGCGGGCAGTCTGCGCTACCGCGCCACGCAGCGCATCGAGACCGAAGTGGCGCGCCGGGCGGCGCATGTGTTCACGATCTGCGAGGGCCTGCGCGCCGACCTCGCCGCGCGCGGCATCCCCGGCGAACGCATCACCGTCATTCCCAACGCGGTCGACGTGAAAAGTTTCAGGCTCGCCGGCAGGGCCGATCCCGGACTGCGCCGCCGGCTCGGTCTCGAAGACGCCACGGTGATCGGTTTCATCGGCTCGTTCTACGCTTACGAAGGGCTCGACCTCCTGCTCGACGCCTTGCCCGGCCTGCTTGCCGGGCATCCCGGATTGCGGGCGCTGCTGGTCGGCGGCGGACCGCAGGAAAAAAACCTCGCGGCGCAGGCCGCGCGGCTCGGCTTGTCCGACAAAGTGATCTTCGCCGGGCGCGTGCCGCACGACGAAGTCAGCCACTATTACAGCCAGACCGATCTTCTCGTCTATCCGCGCCATTCCATGCGCCTCACCGAGCTGGTGACGCCGCTGAAACCGCTCGAAGCGATGGCGCAAGGGCGGGTCTGCGTCGCCTCCGACGTCGGCGGCCACAAGGAACTGATCCGCGACGGCGAAACCGGACGGCTGTTCCGGGCGGGCGACGTCGACGCCTTGCGCGAAGCCGTCGCCGACCTGCTCGCGCACCGCGAACGCTGGCCGGCGATGAAAAAAGCGGGCCGCCACTTCGTCGAAAAAGAGCGCAACTGGAAGCGGAGCGTGGCGAATTATGCGCCGGTCTATGAGCGCCTCGCCCGCGCGAAGTGAATTCAAACAATGAAAGCGAAAGGGTGATGACGTGACAGCCCGGAACGAGTATCAGCAGCATATTCATGTATTTCGCGGTATCGCAATCATCTTCATCGTTTTCGCACATACCATTCCATCATTGAATTGGAGTGCTTGGCCGCGCACAGGGATGTTGATTGATGCTGTTGCCAATGAAAGTTCGGTTTATTTCTTTTTTATCGCGGGGTATCTGTTCCAACATCTGAGTGCGCGGTTCGAGTACAGGAAATACTTGAAACGTAAAATTCAGACGGTCATCCTGCCATATCTGCTGTTGTCAATCCCCGCGTTATATATTTTCACCATGTTAACGCAGCGCATTGGGATGTGGGACTGGTTTTATGATATGAAGTTGTGGCAGCAAATCACGCTTTTCCTGCTTACCGGCAAGCACCTCGCGCCCTTGTGGTTTGTGCCGACCATTGCCTTGTTTTACCTGTGTGCGCCTTTATTCATCTGGATCGACAGGAAGGCGCCAAGCGCTTATTGGCTGATCCCGCCTTTCCTGTTGTTATCGACATGGCTCGGGAGGGACGGCCCTCATGGCCCGCTCGACAAGGCAGTTTACTTATTGCCTGTTTATCTTCTTGGAATGGCTTTTTCGCACAGCAAGCAAGTAGCGATGAGTCTTGTCATGCGGTGGTGGCCAATACTGCTGCTCATCGCTATGCTTGGCATGGCGGGTGTTATGTCCGGTTGGCCGCAGCCGCCTTTTTGGCAAATGCCCATGAAAACGAGCTTGGCGCTGATTTTAACTTGGCTATTGTATCGCTATCACGGCTTTTTTGGTAACAGGCTCGATTATATTGCTGAAGTGAGTTTCGGGATATTTTTTATTCATGCTTATTTTATTTCCGCGATAAAGCTTGTAACCGTCTATGTGCTGTATGGGTCGATATACGACGGACAAGGCTCGGCGGATATTCCCGGCAATTTACCTGGCTTTTGTATCTATGCCGGACTAGTGATCGTTTGCACTGTTTCAATAATATGGATAGCCAAACGCATTCTTGGGAAAAACAGTAGAATGATCATAGGCGCATGATTCATATGGACGTAAACAAATATTCTTGCGAAACCGGCTTGAAGCGTGTTCTGAAAGATCAAGTTGATTTGTTATAAAAAGCACTGGCAAGGGACAATAAGATCATGAGTTTCGCGGGCCTGAAAATCTGTCTCGTCGGGCCGTTGCCGCCGCCCGCTGGCGGTATGGCCAACCAGATGCGGCAGTTGAGCGAATGCCTGCGCGCGGAAGGGGCCGTGGTCGAGCCGGTGCGGGTCAACGCGCCCTGCCGTCCCGCGTGGATCGAACATATCAAGGGGGCGCGGGCGGGGTTTCGTCTGCCGCCGTATGTGCTCGCGCTGTGGCGGGCCTGCGGGCGCGCCGATCTTGTCCATGTCATGGCGAATTCCGGTTGGTCGTGGCATCTCCTCGCCGCGCCGGCGATCCGGGTCGCCGCGCTGCGCAAGACGCCCGTGGTGGTGCATTACCATGGCGGCGAGGCGGCGGCCTTCCTGGAAAAAGCCGCCGCGCGCGTCCGCAAGAACCTGCGCCGCTGCGCCGGTTTGTTGCTGCCTTCCGGGTTTTTGCTGGAGGTGTTCGCGCGCCATGGCATGCGGGGCCGGATCGTGCCGAATATCGTCGATCCGGCGTGTTTTCATCCCGCCGCGGCGCGCGGGCGCGATCCGCGAGCGCCCCATATCGTCGTGGCGCGCAATCTGGAGCCGATCTACGGCATGGATGTCGCGCTGCATGCGTTCGCGCGCATCGCGGCGGCGCTGCCGCGCGCCCGCCTGTCGATCGCGGGCAGCGGTTCGGAGCGCGCCGCGCTGGAAGAGCTCGCGCGTCATCTCGGCATCGCCGCCGGCGTCCGCTTTACCGGGCGGCTGGAGCGCGAGCGGATGGCGGCGCTGTACCGCGACGCCGATCTCGTCATCAATCCGAGCCGCGTCGACAATATGCCGGTCTCGGTGCTGGAAGCGCTCGCCAGCGGCGTGCCGGTGGTGAGCACCGATGTCGGCGGGGTGCCTTTCATCGTCGAGCAGGGACGCACGGCCATGCTGGCGCCGCCGGACGATCCCGGGGCGCTCGCGGCGGCGGCGCTGGCGGTGCTGGGCGATGGCGAGCTTGCCCGCCGCTTGCGGGAAGCCGGCATCGCCGAGGCGCGGCAGTACTGTTGGGACGCGGTGAAGGGTAAACTGCTCGCCGCGTACCGCGACGCCATGGCGCCGGAAATCCGCGCGGCGCATCCGCTGTGTTGAAGGAATTTGTCCATGCCCGATCTCTACGCGCGCTTCGTTGCAAACGTGCTGTTTCCGTTGCAGGAGCGCTGCAAGCGCCACGACACCGTGCGGGTGAAGCGCGCAATGGAAATATCGCAATGGTGGCCGCGCGAGCGCATCCTCGCCGCCCAGGTCGAGCGTCTGCGCGCGCTGCTGCGGGACGCGGGGGCGCACACGCCTTATTACCGCGCCCTGTTCGCACAGGCCGGCTTCGATCCCGCCAAGTTGCAAAGCGTCGACGATTTGCAGCGCCTGCCCTTCCTGACCAAGGAGATCATCCGCGCCCATACCGACGCCCTGCGCGCCGAAAACGCGCGCGGCCTGGCGCGTTTCAACACGGGCGGCTCCAGCGGCGAGCCGCTGATCTTTTTCATCGGCGATGAGCGGGTGACGCACGATGTCGCCGCCAAATGGCGCGCCACCCGCTGGTGGGGGGTGGATATCGGCGATCCCGAAATCGTGGTCTGGGGTTCGCCCATCGAACTGGGCGCGCAGGACAGGCTGCGCATGCTCCGCGACCGTTTGATGCGCACCAGGCTGTTGCCCGCTTTCGAGATGTCCGGGGCGAATGTGGAGCGCTTCATCGCCCGCATCCGGAAGACCAGGCCGAAAATGTTGTTCGGCTACCCTTCCGCGCTCGCCCACATCGCCCTGCACGCGGAAAGAAAAGGCATCGGGCTGGACGATCTCGCTATCGCCGTGGCATTCACCACCGGCGAGCGCCTGTACGATCACCAGCGCGCCGCCATCGAGCGCCTGTACGCCTGCCCCGTCGCCAATGGCTACGGCAGCCGGGACGGCGGCTTCATCGCCCATCAGTGTCCCGCCGGGGGCATGCACATCACCGCCGAGGACATCGTCGTCGAAATCGTCGATGAAAATGGCCGGACGCTGCCGCCGGGGCATTGCGGCGAGATTGTCGTCACGCACCTGGCCACCCGCGACTTCCCCTTCATTCGCTACCGCACCGGCGACATCGGCGCGGCGGGGGAGGAAAGCTGCCCTTGCGGGCGGGGCCTGCCGCTGTTGCGCGACATCCAGGGCCGGAGCACGGATTTCGTCGTGGCGCGGGACGGCACCGTGCTGCACGGTCTGTCCCTGGTCTATGTCGTGCGCGATCTGCCCGGGGTGCGCGCCTTCAGGATCGTCCAGGAATCGCTCGACCTGACGCGGGTGCAACTGGCGGTCGACCCGACGTTCGATCCCGCCAGCGAACAACATATCGTCGCCGGGTTCCGCCAGCGCCTGGGCGAAGCGGTCACGGTCATGATCGAGCGGGTCGAGGCGATCGCGCCGGAAAAATCGGGCAAATATCGCTACATCGTCAGCCATGTCGAACATGGCGCGCCGGTGAGGGCGGAAGCGGGGTAAAAGAACCATGCGGGATATTCTCGTCGTCGGAATCTGCGTGATCGCCGCGCTCATGGCCTTGCGCCGTCCATGGATCGGCGTGCTGCTGTGGACATGGATCAGCGTCATGAACCCGCACCGCTACTGCTGGGGGTTCGCCTACAATGCGCCCGTGGCGGCCATGGCCGCCGGCAGCACGCTGCTCGGGCTGCTGTTGACCCGGGAGCGCCGCAATCCGTTCTCGCTCGGCGCGCCGGCGGTCTGGCTGCTCCTGTTCATGCTGTGGATGACTTTATCGTGGCTCCTCGGCTACGGCTTCAACAGCACGGACATCCTCGCGTCGATACGCGACTACGATTTGTGGAACCGGGTCATCAAGACGCTCTTCATGACCTTCGTGGCCTTGGCCCTGCTGCACAACCGCCACCACATCCTCGCCTTCGCCTGGGTGTTCGTCATGTCGCTCGCCATCCTCGGCATCAAGGGGGGGCTGTTTACCGTGGCTTCGGGCGGGAGCTACCGGGTGTGGGGGCCGGCGGGCAGCTTCATCTATGACAACAACGAATTCGCCCTCGCCCTGATCACGATCATTCCCCTGCTGCACTTCCTGCAATTGCAGAGCGCGCGGAAATGGGTGCGCCATGGCCTGACCCTGGCCATGCTGCTGTGCGCGGCCTCGGCGCTGGGCAGCCGCTCGCGGGGGGCGCTGGTGGCGCTGGCGGCGATGGGCGGCCTGCTGTGGTGGCGCAGCCGGCGCAAGGGCATGATGGCGATGGCGATCTTCGCCGTATTGGCGATGGTCTTGCTGATGATGCCGGAAGAATGGTGGGCGCGCATGCACACCATCTTCGATCCCTCCAGCGACAAGTCCGCGCTGGGGCGTCTGCGCGCCTGGAACGTGGCGATACAGGTCGCCCTGCACCATGTGACCGGCGCGGGGATGGTTTACCTGCATCCGATCATCTTCTACATGTGGGACCCCAGCCAGGGAGAGCCCATCGCCGCGCACAGCATCTATTTCCAGATTCTCGGCAACCACGGCTTCATCGGCCTTTTCCTGTACCTGATGATGGGATGGATGACTTTCCGCTACGCGGGCTGGCTGCGGCGGCACGCGCGCGAGATTCCCGAAGCGCAATGGGCCGCCGACCTCGGCGCGATGGCGCAGGTCAGCATGGCGGGATTCGCCGTGGGCGGCGCGCTCCTGTCCCTGGCTTACGTAGACATCCCGTTCAACATCATGGTGCTTGTCTTGGCGACCCGGCGCTGGGTCCAGAGCCGGGGATGGGAGCGCGATCCGCGAATGGGCTTTCTCGAATATTGCGGCCTGCGCCGGAGCAAGGCGCGCCCGCGCGCGCTCCCGTCCGGATCGGGCCGGAGCGGCGGACGGGCGGGAAGCGGCACTTGACGACATGTTACTGAAACACGCCATGAGCCTGGCCTCGCCCGGAGGGCGCAATGGCCGGCTGTCGATCCTGTTTTTCCATCGCGTGCGCGGCGAGGTCGATCCCCTGTTTCCGGAAGAGCCGGATCTGGCGCAATTCAGCGCGCGGATACGCTGGATCGCGGAATGGTTCCGGGTGTTGCCGCTCGACCGGGCCATGGCGGATTTGCGCGCCGGGACATTGCCCGCGCGCGCCGCCGTCCTGACCTTCGACGACGGCTATGCCGATGCCTGCACGCGGGCGCTGCCCGTATTGCGGCGCCACGGCCTGAGCGCCGCCTTTTTCGTGGCGAGCGGTTTTCTCGACGGCGGCCAGATGTGGAACGACAAACTCATCGAAGCCGTGCGCCGCACCCGGCGCGAATGGCTGGAGACGGGGCTTGCGGCGCTGCCCGCCGCGCCGGTGCGCACGGACGGGGAAAAGCGCGCCTTCCTCGAACGCCTGATCCCGACCGTCAAATACCTGCCGCCGCGCGCGCGCGGCGAAGTCGTCGCCAGGATCGTCGACGCCTGCGGCGTCGAACTCGCCGACAACCCGATGCTCGATGCCGCCCAGGTCAGGGAATTGCGGGCGGCGGGGATGCAGATCGGCGCGCACACGCTCGAACACCCCCTTCTGGCGGTCTGCACCGACGCCGAGGCCGAAGCCGAAATCGCCGCGGGCCGGGAACGGCTCGAAGCCGTGCTGGGCGAGCGGGTGCGTTTCTTCGCCTATCCCAACGGCAAACCCGGCGCGGACTACACCCGCCGCCACGTCGAAATGGTGCGCCGCATGGGGTTCGACGCGGCGCTGACCACCTGCCGGGGCGTCAATAC
>JAIRLA010000277.1 GCA_031259795.1 Azoarcus sp. | reverse complement strand
GCCAAGAAGATGAACCTCAATACCTCCGTCGAGCAATATTCGAGTGTCGGCAGCCTGTTTGCGTTACGACAGAGCGGCGCGTCGGCGTCCGTTTCCAGCGCAAAGCAGGGAAGCGCGGAAACGACGCACGCCCATCGGGGCGATGCGATCGTCGCCCTGTCACCCGCCGCGCGGCAGCTTGCCGAAACTGGCCTGCCAGCCTGGGTGAATGAAAAGATGGAAAAATTGAGCGCCAACTCCGACCAGGACGAGGCCATGCGGTGGGTCGAGGAGATGTACGCTACGCCCTCGGTTGGCGGCCCGCTCGTCGCCATCCATGAAGGCCCCAACGGCGCGTATTACACGACATACACCTATACGGGCGAGCGGGTCACGCCGGAATCCGAAGCGCGTTATATGGCTATCCAGGAGGCCAGTCTGGCGGAGACCTCGCGCCTTGTCGCCGCCGGAAAAGCCAAGGGCGCGGCGGCGGCGGAAATCTTTGCGCAGATTTCGCGGCACTTGCCGACGCTGCCGGATGATTACCTGCGCCAAATTAACTGGTACCGCAAATAGGACACGGAGGACACGGCAGCCTTGCGCTGCCATCAATGAAAACACTCTCCAAGCTTTATTATCTGTATGTAAATTTAAGTAAGCGCTCTCCCTTTTTTATCCAGCGGCGCTGCGCGCTGGTTGGAACGAACTGGATTGCCGCGTCGATACGCTCCTCGCAATGACGGGATGGGATCCGCCCCTCGATCCCTGATGGTAGACTCGCGGTCCTGAGCCAAGCGCCGGGCCAGCCTTCGGGTTGGCCGGTTTTGCTTTTCCCGCTGTTCGCTTTCCGCTGCCCGGCCCGCGAGGCCGACCTTGCCATTGTCCTGTATGCCGCTTTATGCCCTGGGTTTGAACCACCACACCGCGCCGCTTGCGATCCGCGAGCGGGTGGCATTCGGCCCCGGCAGCCTGGAGCGCGCGTTGCGCGATCTGACATGCGGCCCGGCGGTGCGCGAGGCGGCGATCCTGTCGACCTGCAACCGCACCGAGCTTTATTTCGCCGCCGAGACGCCGCGGCACGCGACGGATTGGCTGGCGCGGTTCCACCATCTGCCTTCCGGCGAAATCGCGCCCTATCTCTATGCGCACCCCGAGCGCGAAGCGATACGCCATGTTTTCCGGGTGGCGAGCGGGCTGGATTCAATGGTGCTGGGCGAGCCGCAGATTCTCGGGCAGGTCAAGGAGGCCGCGCGCCGCGCCGAAGAAGCGGGCACGCTCGGCGCCCTGTTGCACAAACTTTTCCAGAGCACGTTCGCGGTGGCGAAAGAGGTGCGCTCGACCACCGCGATCGGCGCCAATATCGTGTCGATCGCCGCCGCCGCCGTGCATCTGGCGGAACGGATTTTCGAGCGCATCGACGAGCAGCGCGTCCTGTTCATCGGTGCGGGCGAGATCATCGCGCTGTGCTTGGCGCATTTCGCCAGCGCCTCACCGCGCGCGCTCGCCATCGCCAATCGCACCGAGGCGCGCGCGCGCGCGCTGGCCGAACCCTTCGGCGCGGAGACGCTCACGATGGAAGCCATCGCCGAAGCGCTGCCGCGTTTCGATATCGTGGTCTCCTGTACGGCTTCGCCCTTGCCCATCGTCGGGTTGGGGATGGTCGAGCGCGCGGTGCGGGCGCGGCGGCACCGCCCCATGGTGATGGTCGATCTCGCCGTGCCGCGCGACATCGAGGCCGAAGTCGCCGGACTCGACGACGTTTTCCTGTACACGATCGACGATCTCGCCCAGGTGGTCGACGCCGGGCTGGAATCGCGCCAGCAGGCGGTGGTCGAGGCCGAAAGCATCATCGACAGCCGGGTGGACGGTTTCCTGCACTGGCTGCGGGCGCGCGACGCGGTGCCGGTCATCCGCGCCCTGCGCCAGCACGCCGAGACGGTGCGCGAGGCGGAACTCGAACGCGCGCGCAAACTCCTCGCGCGCGGCGATGATCCCGCCAGGGTGCTCGAAGCGCTTTCGCACGGCATCACCAACAAGCTGATGCACGGGCCGACGCGCTATCTCAACCAGGCCGAGGACGCGCATCACGCCGAGGCCGGGCGCGTCGTCCGGCAATTGTTCAATCTTCCCGGCCATTCCTGACGGGGTGGCGGGAGCACGCATCCGTCCGGTTTCATGAAACAAAATATCCGCGACAAACTCGACCGTCTCGCCAACCGCCTCGATGAACTCGACCGCGAGCTGGGCGGCGAAGGGGCCGCGCGCGATCTGGAGCGCTTTCGTGAACTCTCGCGCGAACGCGCCGAAATCGAACCGGTGGCGGCGCTCTACCGCGAGTTGCGCCAAGCGGAAGACGATTGCGCCACCGCCCGCGAACTCCTCGGCGATCCGGAAATGCGCGCGCTGGGCGAAACCGAACTCGCCGCCGGACAAGCGCGTTGCGCCAGACTCAGGGATGCCCTGCAATACGCGCTGCTGCCGCGCGACCCCAACGACGAGCGCAACCTTTTCGTCGAAATCCGCGCCGGCACGGGCGGCGAGGAGGCGGCGCTTTTCGCCGCCAACCTGCTGCGCATGTACGCGCGCTATGCCGAGCGCCGGGGCTGGAAAGTCGAAACCGTCTCCGCCAACGAATCCGGTCTCGGCGGCTACCGCGAAGTCATCATCCGCGTCGCGGGCGCGGGCGCGTGGTCGCGGCTGAAATTCGAATCCGGCGGCCACAGGGTGCAGCGCATCCCGGTCACCGAAGCGCAGGGGCGCATCCACACCTCGACATGCACGGTGGCGGTGATGCCCGAAGCCGGCGAACTGGAAGCGCTCGCCATCAACCCCGCCGACCTGCGCATCGACACTTTTCGCGCCACCGGCGCGGGCGGACAGCACATCAACAAGACCGACTCCGCCGTGCGCATCACCCACCTGCCAAGCGGATTCGTCGTCGAATGCCAGGCCGAACGCAGCCAGCACAGCAACAAGGCGCGGGCGCTGGCGGTGCTGGCCGCGCGCCTGCACGACGCCCGCATGCGCGCGCGCCAAGCCGCCGAAGCCGCCACCCGGCGCGGCCTGATCGGCAGCGGCGACCGCTCGGAGCGCATCCGCACCTACAACTTCCCGCAAGGCCGGGTGACCGACCACCGCATCAACCTCACCTTGTACCGGCTCGACGCGGTCATGGACGGCGAATTCGACGAAATCGTCGACGCGCTGATCCTTGAACACCAGGCCGAACAACTGGCGGCGCTGGCGGAAGAAACATGATCCCGCCGGAATCCCCCGACATTGCCGGAGCGCTGGCGTGGGCGCGCGGATATATCGCGCCGCCGGAAGCGCGCCTGTTGCTGCGGCGCGTACACCAATGTTCCGCCGCGCACCTCGCGGCATGGCCCGAAAAAGCACTGCCGCAGGCGGAATGGACGACGTTCCGCGCTCTGGTCGAACGCCGCGCCGTCGGCGTGCCCATGGCCTATCTCATCGGCGAACGCGAATTCTACGGGCGCGGCTTCATGGTCGGCCCGGAAGTCCTGATCCCCCGCCCCGAAACCGAATTGCTGGTGGAACTGGCGCTGGCGCATTTCAGCGCCATGCCCCATGCGAAGGTGCTCGACATGGGAACAGGCTCCGGCGTACTGGCGATCACGCTGGCGCTGGAACTGGATCGCGCGGAAGTCTGCGCGCTCGACCAGTCGCGCGCGGCATTGTCGGTAGCGATGTCCAACGCCATCCGCCTGGGCGCGAGCGTCTCCTTCCTGTGCAGCGATTGGTACGCGGAACTGGGCGAGGAGCATTTCCACCTCATCGTCGCCAACCCGCCCTACGTAGCCGAAAACGACCCGCACCTTACCCTTGGCGACCTGCGTTTCGAGCCGCGCGAAGCATTGGCCGCCGGCGGAAACGGCCTTGCCGGCTTGGCGCTCATCGCCGCCGGCGCGGGCCGCCGCCTCGAAAACGGCGGCTGGCTGTTCATGGAACACGGCCACGACCAAGCCGCCGCCGTGCGCGGCATCCTGGCTGACGCCGGCTTCGCCGCCATCGCCTCATGGCCGGATCTGGCCGGAATCGAACGGGTATCGGGCGGACGGTGGACTGGATGACAAAATGAGTCGCCGCGCCAGAGCCCGAGCGCCTGTTCATGATCTCCGGGAATGGCGGCAAACCGCTCCTGCAATCAGCGGAATCGGGATGGAATCGGACGGAACCAGACATGTAGATACCTATGCCACGCAAGCGGGGGAGGGAAGTGTCCATCGCGCCGACAACGCTTTACCTTCCCTGCAACGGTACGACCATCCCTTGCCTCCGGCGGGCGCGTCACTACTCTTCCGCGCTTTCCATCCGGTCTTTTCTCGGCGCCGTTTCCGGGTCGACGATGATGGGCCGGTAGATTTCCACCCGGTCGCCGGGTTTGAGGGGGGCGTCGAGTTTGGAGAGTTTGCCGAAGATGCCGACTTTCTGGGTGTCGAGGTCGATTTGCGGGCATTGTCCGAGGATGCCCGAGCGCTCGATGGCTTCTCGTATCGTCGCGGTGTCGGGGACTTCGATGTTGAGCCAGATTTGTTGGTCGGGTTCGGAATAGACGACGCCGATTTGCATGGCGGCGGTCTCCTTTTTCTTTGGGTGAACGCGGTCAGCGCGCTGGCGCGAAGCGCTTGTCGAGCACGCGCTTGCCCGCGAGCAGGAAGGCCATCGCGGCGAAGGCGCCCGGCGGCAGGATCATCAGGAGCGCGCCGCCACGGTCGTGCAGGCGGATTTCCAGGAAGGCGAAGTTCGCGCCCAGGAGTTGCGAGGCTTGCGCGAAGAGCGTGCCGCTTCCCAGCATTTCGCGGATCAGGCCGATCACGACGAGGGCGAGGGTGAAGCCGATGCCCATGAACAGGCCGTCGATGAAGGCGGCGCCGACGGCGTTGCGGGAGGCGAAGGCTTCGGCGCGGCCGAGGATGGCGCAGTTCACTACGATCAGGGCGATGAACAGGCCCAGCACTTTGTGGAGTTCATGCAGCCAGGCGTTGAGCGCCATGTCGACGACGGTGACGAGACTGGCGATCAGGACGATGAAAACCGGGATGCGCACTTGTTCGCTGACGATGCCGCGAATCAGGGCGACGAGCACGTTGGAGACGAGCAGTACCGCCGTGGTGGCGAGGCCCATGCCGAGGCCGTTGGCGCCGCTGGTCGTCACCGCCATGGTCGGGCAAAGCGCCAGCATTTGCGCGAAGACGACGTTGTTGTGCCAGAGTCCGTCCTTGACCAGCGTCATGGCGTTCGTGCTCATGATGACTCTCCCAGGATTGCCGCTTTGTGGCGCGCGAAGGTTTCCAGTCCTTTCTTGACCGCTTCCACCACGGCGCGCGGGGTGATCGTGGCGCCGGCGAACTGGTCGAAGTCGCCGCCGTCTTTTTTGACCGCCCATGCCGCCGTGCCGAGCGCCTTGCCCGCGAAGTTGTCGATCCAATTGCTTTTTTCCGCTTCGATCTTGTCGCCGAGACCCGGGGTCTCGCTGTGCTTGAGGATGCGGACGCCCAGTAGCGCGCCCGCTTTGTCGACGGCCATCAGGATGACGATTTCGCCGCCGTAGCCCTTGCCGGATACTTTGAAGACCGCGCCGTTTACTACGCCGGCCCGCCGCGCCCGGTAAACGGTGACGGGCGTCGCCGCCCCCGTGTCGATTTCGGCGCGCGCGGCGGCGAGGTCGTTGTCGGCGAAGCCTTCCGGCAGCACTTGCGCGAGGGAGTCGCGCAGGTCGCGCTCTTCCGCCTGGGCGATCGCTTCCCGCGTGGCGCTGGCCGCCCAGGCGAGCGAGGCGGAGGCCAGCAGGGTCACCGCGCCCAGCAGCAGCGGTTGGTAGAGCGGGCGGCTTTTCCACTTTTCCAGCATTTTCAGGCGCTCTTGCCGGAGGATGCGCCCGCTTCGAGCGCTTCTCCCGCGCGGGTGCGCCCGAAGACGCGTGGACGGGTGCAGTGGTCGATGAGCGGCGTCGAGGCGTTCATGAACAGGATGGCGAAGGCCACGCCTTCCGGATAGCCGCCGAGGCTGCGGATGATCCATGTCATGATTCCGGCGCCCAGGCCGAAGACGAATTGCCCCGCGCCGGTGATGGGGGTGGTCACATAATCGGTGGCGATGAAGAAGGCGCCCAGCAGCAGCGCGCCGGATAAAAGATGGGCTTGTGCGTCGAGATATGCGCCGGGCGCGGCGGCATGTGCGATGAACGCCGGTACGAGGACGCCCGCGAGCATGCCCGCGGGCGCGTGCCAGCGGATTACGCCGGTGGCGAGGAGGAAGAGGCCGCCGAGGGCGAGCAGCAGCGCCGAGGATTCGCCCAGGCTGCCGGCGCGCACGCCAAGCCACGAAATTCGCGGCGCCGCCTGGCCGGCGGCGAACGCCTGCAATAGATCCGCGCCGCGCGTGAGTTCGCTCCGGGCGTAGCCGAGCAGCGAGGCGCTGGTCATGGCGTCCGGCGGCGCTGCTTGTCCGAGCGTGATGTGCAGGCTTTCGAGCCATCCCGGCGAGGGGAGCGCGGCAAGCGGCAGCGGCGCGACCCATGTCGTGAGTTGCAGCGGAAAGGAGATGAGCAGCGCCACCCGCGCCGCCATCGCCGGGTTGAAGACGTTTTGCCCGAGGCCGCCGAAGACTTGCTTGCCGATGACGATGGCGATGAAGGCGCCGATGAAGCCGATCCACCAAGGGGCCCATGGCGGCAGCGTCATCGCCAGCAGCCAGCCGGTCAGCAGCGCCGAACCGTCGCACAGGACGCGGCCCGGCGTTTTGTTGCCCATCAGGCGCAGACAGGTGAATTCAAAGAAGAGCGCGGACAGGATCGTGACGAGCCACAGGAAAAAGGCGGGCCAGCCGTAGAGCCAGAAGCCGAAAAGCGTCGCGGGCGCGAGCGCCAGTTGCACGAAAAACATGGCGCGCGCGCCCTTGCCGCCGCCGTGCGCGTGCGGCGAAGCGTAAGTGCGCCCGGCTTGGTAGGCGATGGGGTTCATCGTGGGACAGGCTCCGGTGTCGTGGAACGGTTCGGGCGGCGGGCTTGCGTATTTGGCGTCATATCAGCGGCGCTGCGCGCCAACAGCGGCGCTCTCGCGCCGGATGGAACGAACTGGATTGCCACGTCGCTGCGCTCCTCGCAATGACGAGGGGGGGGCGTTCTCGCAATGACGAGTTCTTCCGATGGATTCCCCTCGCCCCCCGCAGGGGGGAGAGGGTGGGGGGTTGGCGGGGGGCGGGGGGGGACACCACCCCGCGCGGCGCGGCCGCGTGTTGATCGGGGGGGG
>JAIRLA010000207.1 GCA_031259795.1 Azoarcus sp. | reverse complement strand
CCCCCCCACCGCCAAGAAAACAGCGTCGCTACGCTCCGCATAGAACGAACTGGATTGCCACGTCGCTGCGCTCCTCGCAATGACGAGGTGGGGGGATACTCGTAGTGAGGAGGTGGGGGTTCTCGCAATGACGAGGCGAGAGGCGCGCATCGACGCGGCAATCGGCGGTTCAAGGCGGGCCTGTTGGAATGGATTCTGAATCTGATCCCCGACAGCATCACCCCTCGAACATCAATTGTCCTTCCACCAGCGTGTAGCGCACTTTCCCCGGTAGTTCGAGGCCCAGGAACGGGGTGTTCTTGCCTTGGCTTTTCAGGCTGTTGCGGTTGATGGCGGTGCGGGCGGCGGGGTCGAAGACGCAGATGTCGGCGCGCGCGCCGGGGGCGAGATGACCCGCCTTGGTGATGCCGATCAGGCGGGCGGCGTCCGAGGTGACGCGCGCTAGCGCGGTGGAGAGCGGCAGGCCGCTTTCTTCGGCCCATTTCAGGGTGAGCGGCAGCAGCAGTTCGAGGCCGGTCGCGCCCGCTTCCGATTCGCTGAAAGGCTTGAGCTTGCTGTCGTCGTCGACCGGGGTGTGGTCGGAGCACAGGGCGTTGATGCGCCCTTCGGCCAGCCCGCGCGCGAGGGCGTCGCGGTCGTCCTGGTCGCGCAGCGGCGGGACGAGGTGGCAGTGGGTGTTGAAGTAGCCGATGTCGCGGTCGCACAGGTGCAGGTGGTTGATCGAGATGTCGCAGGTGACATCCATGCCTTCGGCGCGCGCCTGTTCGATCAGGGCAAGCCCTTCGGCGCTCGACAGCCGGGTGATGTGCAGGCGCGCGCCGGTGGCGCGGGCCAGTTGCAGGTAGGTGAAGATCGCCACGGTTTCGGCGGCCACGGGAATGCCGGGCAGGCCGAGGCGGTTGGCCACTTCGCCGTTGTGGGCGAAGCCGTTGCGCGCCAGGAAGGGCGCGACCGGTTGCAGCCAGACGCGAAAATCGAAGGTGGCGGCGTATTGCATGGCGCGCATCAGCACCATGTTGTCGACGATGGGGACGTTGGCCTGCGAGAAGGCGACGCAACCGGCTTCGACCAGTTCGGCCATTTCGGAGAGGCGTTCGCCCCCGAGCGCGATGGTCAGGGCGCCGATCGGGTAGATGTGGGCGCGGTTGAGTTTCTTGGCGCGGTAGCAGAGCATTTCGACCAGTCCCGGTTCGTCGAGGACGGGGTCGGTGTCGGGCGGGATCGCCACGCTGGTGACGCCGCCGGCCATGGCCGCTTCCATTTCGGATTCGAGCGTGGCGCGGTATTCAAAGCCGGGTTCGCGCAGGCGGGCGGCCAGGTCGATCAGGCCGGGGGCGACGATGAGTCCGTCCGCCTCCAGTGTCCGCTCGGCGGCGAAACCGGCGGGGGCCTCGCCGAGAGCGGCGATTTTGCCTTCGGCAATGAAAACGTCCTGGACGCGGTCGGTTTGGCGGGCGGGATCGACGACCCGGCCATTGGCAATGCGGATTTTCATCGCTTCTTCCTTATTGACCGGCGAGCATGCTCATGACCGCCATGCGCACGGCGATGCCGAAAGTCACTTGCGGCAGGATGACCGCCTGCGCGCCGTCGGCGACGGCGGAGTCGATTTCGACGCCGCGATTGAGCGGCCCCGGGTGCATCACGATGGCGTCGGGTTTGGCCAGCGCGAGCTTTTCGGCGGTCAGTCCCCAGACCTTGAAATATTCTTGCGGCGTGGGCAGCAGCGCGCCGCTCATGCGCTCGTTCTGGAGACGCAGCATCATCACCACATCGGCGCCGCGCAATCCTTCGCGCATATCGTGGAAGATGCGCGCGCCGAGTTTTTCGATGCCGACGGGCAACAGTGTCCTGGGGCCGATGATCCGCAGTTCGGGGACGCCAAGGGTCGTGAGCGCCGCGATCTGCGAGCGCGCCACCCGCGAGTGCAGCACGTCGCCGACGATGGCGACGGTCAGGCGGGTGAAATCGCGCTTGTAGTGGCGGATGGTGTACATGTCGAGCAGGCCCTGCGTCGGATGGGCGTGCCGTCCGTCGCCGGCGTTGATGACATGGATGTGGTCGCGCCCCGTGGCCTGGAGATGCTGGGCGATCAGCACCGGCGCGCCGCTGGCGGCGTGGCGCACCACGAACATGTCGGCCTGCATCGCGCACAGGTTATCGACGGTATCGAGCAGGCTTTCGCCCTTGGCGGTGGAACTGGTCGACACATTGAGGTTGACCACGTCGGCGCTCAGGCGCTTGGCGGCGATCTCGAACGTCGTGCGGGTACGGGTGGAGTTTTCGAAAAACAGGTTGAAGATGCTTTTGCCGCGCAGCAGGGGCAGCTTCTTCACCTCGCGTTCGGCGACTTCGGTAAAGGGCGCGGCATGATCGAGGATGCTGACGATGACTTCGCGCGGCAGGCCGTCGAGGGTGAGCAGGTGTTGCAGCTCACCGTGCTTGTTGAGCTGTGGATTACGCATCGATCAACCTCAGGGTCAGGACGCCCGCGTTCGTCCGCTCCAGTTGCAGGTTTTGCGCGGCGGGCAGCGGCTCGGGCAGGGTGTGGGCGCAGTAGCGGGCGGCAATTGGCAGTTCGCGGCCACCGCGATCGACGAGCACCGCCAGTTCGACGCTGGCCGGACGGCCAAAGTCGAAGATTTCGTTGAGGGCGGCGCGGGTGGTGCGGCCCGTGTAGAGCACGTCATCGACGAGAATGACCGCCGCATCCTCGATCGAGAACGGAATGTCGGCCCGCAGGGAAGGGCCGCGCAGTCCTCTCGCGCCGTAATCGTCGCGGTAAAAAGAGATGTCGATGGCGCCGGGCGCGCCTTCGAGGCCCAGCAGCGCGTGCAGCCGCCGGGCCAGCCATTCGCCGCCGGTGCGGATGCCGATCAGGACCGTGTTCGGCTGGAGGTTCGGGCGTATTTGTTCGGCCAACTGTTGGCAGAGCGTTTCTGCATCAGGAAATTGCATGTCGATGCGAATCCAGGAAATGTTGCAGGATGAGCCGCGCCGCGGCGGCGTCGAGTTTTTCCTTGCGCGCCCGCCAGCGGCGCACGCCGGCTGCGCACAAGTCGTGTTCGGCGGCAGCCGAGGTGAGGCGCTCGTCGGCGAAAAACACCGGCAGGCGGAAACGGCCATGAAGCTGGTTGGCGAAGCGCCGGCAGCGCGGTTCGAGTGCATGCGCGCCTTCGCCGTCGAGCGGGCGCGGCAGGCCGACGACGCAGGCGACGGGCCGCCATTCTTCGATCAAGCGGGCGATGGCGGCAAAGCGCAGCGTTGCGGTTTCACTGGCGATGGTGGTGAGAGCGCTGGCCAGCCCGGTTTCAAGTTCGCCGGTGGCGACGCCGATGCGGGCGAGGCCGAAATCGAAACCGAGCAGACCGCCGCGCGCCGGCAGGGAAATAGAAGCCGCTCCGGCGCCGACCGGCGCGCTTTCAGGCATGTCCGGCGATCTCGCTGATTTGCGCGAGATCGATGCCGAGCTTATGTACGGCGGCGCTCAGGCGTTCTTCAGGAGGCAGGCCGAAGATGATCGACATGTCGGCGGGGATGGTGAGCCAGGCGTTATCGGCAAGCTCCTGTTCGAGTTGTCCGGCCGTCCAGGCGGCGAAACCGAGACTGACCAGCACTTCGCGCGGTTCGCCCTTGCTGCCGATGGCTTGCAGGATGTCGCGGCTGCTGGTGAGGCCGACTTCGTCGTTGACCCGCAATGTCGAATGCCACTCGCCGCTCGGGCGGTGGAGGACGAAACCGCGGTCGGTCTGCACCGGGCCGCCGAAATAAACAGGCAGTCCGGTGAATCCTTCAACATCGAGCCGCAGTTCCACGCGCTCGAACAGCGTTCCGAGGGTCATGTCGAGCGGGCGGTTGACGATCACGCCCAGCGCGCCCTGCTCGTTGTGCTCGGCGATGTAGGTGAGCGTGCGCGAGAAATGCGGGTCGGCCATGTGCGGCATGGCGACCAGGAAATGATGTGTGAAATTGCTCGAAACGGTATCCATGCGCGGATTCTACGCTACTGCGGCTTTGTCGTAGCGTGCGGATTCAGGCATTGGGAATCGGGGATCGGGGATCGGATTCAATCAGCGGCGCTTTCGCGCCGGATGGAATGAACTGGATTGCCGCGTCACTCGCGCTCCTTGCAATGACGAGTTCTCCCGATGGATTCCCCTCGCCCCCCGCAGGGGGAAGAGGGGGGCTTCAACCTTGCGGAGCGAAGCGTCGATGATTGGATTTTTGTCCAGTCTTGTGCAACCTTGCAGAAGGCCGGGCTGATTGCGATCCCGCCCTCCTCAACGTTGAGGGAGGCCGGACGGGTTGCGGTTTGGCCTGCTGCAAGATTGCGGGCGTCAGCGCGGGAAGGTGCTGGAGCCGACGCACATCAGCGGCGC